>CAVAUJ010000065.1:10089-13692 GCA_963591995.1 Succinivibrio sp. | reverse complement strand
CCGCATCGTAAAATATGATGGAATAACGAGCAAAGGAGAAAACATGGAGAATCGCAGGGAAAAGGCTTGGAATAAATTAAAGGAATTCGGTCAGGAGCATGCGCTGCAATACTATGATACTCTCTCCGATGAGGAGAAGGATGCTCTGCTGACGCAGATCGAGGATCTGGATTTTTCGGTCACACGCTTTGTCGGTCATACGGATCAGTTTCCCGCCAGAGGTGTGATTGCTCCCCTGGCCGCCATGGAGCTGCCGCAGATTCGTGCACACGAGGACGAATATCGTGCCCTTGGTCTGGCGCAGATCCGCGAAGGACGGGCAGCCGCCGTGCTGCTGGCCGGCGGCATGGGAACGCGTCTTGGCTCCGATAACCCCAAATGTATGTATGACATCGGCAGGACGCATCCCGTATACATCATGCAGCGCCTCATCGAGAATCTCATGGATGTCGTCCGGGAGGCAGGCGTTTTTCTCCCGTTTTTCATCATGACCAGCGACAAAAACCATGATGCTACCGTTTCCTTCATGAAGGAGCACGATTATTTCGGATACGACGCAGAGAAGATCTTCTTCTTCCGTCAGGATATGGCTCCTGCGACGGATTACAACGGCAAGGTCTATATGGAGAGCCCTTTCCGGATCGCCTCCTCTCCGAACGGCAACGGTGGCTGGTTCAGCTCCATGGCAAAGGCCGGGCTCGTCGACAAGCTGCACGAGCTGGGCGTGCAATGGCTCAATTGCTTCGCCGTGGACAATGTGCTGCAGCGCATCTGCGATCCCGTCTTTCTCGGGGCCACCATCGCCGGAGGCTATGCCTGCGGTGCCAAATGCGTGCGCAAGGTTTCTCCCGATGAGAAGGTAGGTGCCATGTGTCTGGAGGACGGAAAGCCCTCCATCGTGGAGTATTACGACATGACGCCCGAGCTTCTTTCTGCCGTAAACGAAAAGGGAGATCCCGCCTACAATTTCGGTGTCATCCTGAATTATCTCTTCCGTGAGGACAAGCTCGAGGAGATCATGGATGACAAGCTAATGCTGCACATCGTGGAAAAGAAAATTCCCTATATGGACGCAGAGGGAAGGCTCGTAAAGCCGCAGGCTCCCAACGGTTACAAATTTGAACAGCTGATTCTGGACATGGTTCACGAGATGGACTCCTGCCTCCCCTATGAGGTGGAACGCTCCCGCGAATTTGCACCGATCAAGAACCGGACCGGTGTCGACTCCGTAGAATCCGCACAGGCCCTGTGTGAGCAGAACGGCATTCTTTTATAGACCTTTTGGCCGGATTACAGAAGAGGCGGGTACCCTGTCAGGTACCCGCCTCTTTGGCAATCCGCATTTTCATGCTCTTTCACCGGCGTTCTCACCGATCATCAGGCCCAGAATGACATTGTCCGTCTCCTTCATTCCCACCTTGCCGACATAGCCGAGATTCTGAATGGTCTCCTCCACCGAGTTTTCCACCAGTCCCTCCCCGGATTTAAAATACCGGCCCTTCTGTGCCAGATTGTTCGCCATAATCGCCGCATCCACGGAGGAAGCGATTTTGGCAGCGCAGGAGGATTTGGCGCCGTCGCAGACGACACCGCCGATGTTCGCAATGGTGTTGGTAATCGTCTCGGAAATCTGCTGATAATCCTCTCCGTACAGATAGGCAATGCCCGCTCCGGCACCGCAGGCGGCACTGACCGCTCCGCAATAGGCCGAAAGGCTCCCGATGTATTTCTTCTGGTGGATGGCCACCAGATTGCTCACGACCAGGCCGCGCAGCAATTTGTCCTCGCTTACCCTCAGCTGCTTTCCGTATTCCACCACCGGGATGGAGCAGGTAATTCCCTGGTTGCCGCTTCCGGAATTGATGACAACCGGCAGGGCACAGCCGTTCATGCGCGCATCGGAGCCGGCCGCTGCGCGTGCCTTCGCACGGACGGCCACCGACTCATTGCCGTAGGTTTCCAGAATGGTACGCCCTATTTCCGCACCGTAGCCGTGCTGCAGTCCCTCGTCCGAAATGGCACTGTTCAGCCGGATCTGCCGCTCCAGTAAATCGCGGACGTCTGCCAGCTCCACGCTGTCGGCAAATGCCAGAATATCCCGCACGTTCAGCAGCTCTTTGGGCTCCGGCGCAGCCTCCGTCTCCGTTTCCTCCTGCCGGTATACGATTTCGCCGTCCTTTCGGATGCATTGCACCTGCGTATGATGGTTGGCAATGGTCACCGCAGACGAATGCTCCTCCCCGTAAAGCTCGACCCGGATATAGAGATTGGCAACATCCTTAACATGATGGCATTTGCAGAAATTCTGCTCCAGCAACTCCCCTGCCCGGTCAATATCCTCCTGCTCTACGGCCTCCAGCACCTCCAGCTTGGCATCCGCATCGCCGCCGGTGTAGCCGAGGATCGCCGCGGCCTCGATTCCGCGCATTCCGTTGGAATTGGGCACCGTGACGCTCTTGACATTTTTAATAATGTTCCCGCTGCAATATACCTCCATGCGGGAGGCCTCTGTGCCCAGCACCTGCCGCGCCAGTGCGGCGCAATAGGCCAGTGCGATCGGCTCCGTACAGCCAAGGGCGGGAATCAGCTCCTCCCGGAGGATTGCAACGTATGCATTGTAAATCTTCTTCTCCATAATCATCCCCATTTCGGTCCATCGGTTCACGGCAGCTGCTTGCCGGCTGCCAGATACAGCTCGTACCATTCCTCTCTTGTCAACGTAATGTCCGCGGCTGCGGAAAGTCCCTCGATTCTCTTCCGGTTGGTTGTCCCGACAATGCACTGGATTTTCGCCGGGTGACGCAGGATCCACGCCACGGCAATGGCATTCGGCGTTGTGTGATATTGCTCCGCTAGGCGGTCGACTACGGCATTCAATTCCCGATAACGCTCATTCCCGAGGAAGGTGCCCTCGAACATGCCGTATTGGAACGGCGACCAGGCCTGCAGCTGAAGCTTCTTCCAGCGCGCATATTCTATGATGCTGTTGTCTCTGCTGCAGCCGGCATCGTTGGCGATGTTGAAATTCAGACCCGCATCAATGGTCGGGCAATGCGCGATGCTGTATTGGATCTGATTCACCTTGATGCGTCCGCCGCAATAGGCGTTCAGGAGCTCGATCTGCATCGGATTATGATTGGAAACACCGAAGGCTCTTACCTTTCCCTCCCGCTCCAGCGTATCAAAGGCCTCTGCAATCTCCTCCGGCTCCATCAGCGCATCCGGCCGGTGCAGCAGCAGAATGTCCACATATTCCGTGTGCAGACGGCGAAGGCTCGCATCCACCTGCTGCAGGATGTATTCTTTGGAGGAATCGTAGCAAACGCCCGGGCGGATCACACACTTGGTCTGCAGGATCATTCTTTCCCGAAGAGAGGACGGAATCGCCCTGCCGAAAATCTCCTCGCATTCACCGCCACCGTAAATGTCCGCGTGGTCAAAAAAATTGATCCCGCTGTCCAGCGCCGTCTCTGCCAGGTCCCGCACCGCCTTCTCATCCTGCAGACCGTTGATCCGCATGCAGCCGATGCCGATGACAGACACATCCTTTACCTTATCATTAATGCTGATGGTTTTCATGTTTTATCCGCTTCCTTTCTTTTC
>CAVAUJ010000065.1:0-9997 GCA_963591995.1 Succinivibrio sp. | reverse complement strand
AAGGATCGCCCTTCGGTAAATGGCCATGGCCTTTTCCAGGTTGTCAATGCACTCCGCCTCATCGGCCCCATGGCAGTCGCCGTGTCCGGTTTTTAGTCCCAGCTCTGTAAAATCTCTCTCAAAGCCTGTTCCAAAGCCCACCGTATCCGGTAGTTTTGCCGCATAGGTTCCTCCGCCCATCACGTAGGGCAGCTTCTCCGTTCCGGTTTCTTCCCGATAGGCCGTCTGCAGAGCTCGCACAAAGGGATCTTCCGGATCCCGGTAATAGGGCTCTGTATTCTTCCTGCTGACGATTTCAAATTGTTCCATTCCGTCCGCCCGCCGCAGGCAATCCATCACCTGCTCCCCGGTGAACGTCACCGGATAACGAATGTCCAGATGGCACCGGAGGTACCCGTCCCGCAGCTGCAGCATCCCGAGATTGCAGGTCAATCTCCCGGAAACCGCATCCTGCAGGTCCATGCCGATTGCTCCGCCGTATCCGTCTGCCGACAACCGATAAAGGAAGCTCAGCAATGCCTTCTCCGGTATGTCCGTGCCGAGGAGCTTTTCCAGCAGCACATGAATCGCATTGACGGTTTTCTCCGGGAAGGCCGCGTGTCCGCCGATTCCGTCCCCTTTGATTACCTTACCGGAGGACAGCACCGCCTCCGCATGCGCCGGAATGATGTTCGGCGCATCGCCTGCCTCCAGCTCCCTTATGCCGGACACGGTGCATCGGGACTTCAAAACCAATGCGAGCTTTCCCTTTTCGCCGCAGCAAACCGGAAAACCGCAATCTGCGACAAAAGCCATATCCGGCACCGCCTCGTTCCTGCAGAACCAGGCCGCATCCTCCATTCCGCGCTCTTCATCGCAGCCGGCCAGCTGCTTCACCTCGATATGCTGCAGCAATCCCTTCTCCTGCAGATATCGAAGGACATAATAAACCGCCACCAGCGGTCCCTTGTTGTCCTGGACACCGCGCCCCAGAATCCAGCGTCCCTTCTGCGTCATTTGAAAAGGCGGCGTCGCCCAGCCTTCTCCCGCAGGAACCACATCCAGATGGTTCCAGATGCCCAGAACGTGCTCCGCCGTCGGGGCTCCGACACGCACCTCGCCGCAATATCCGGACAGGTCGCGACACATTAAGCCATCCCGCCCGGCCATGAACAGATACCGTTCCAGTGCCTTGCGGCACGCCGCTCCGAACGGCGCTCCCGTTCCCGCTCTTTCCTCATCGGATCCTTTGGAAACGCTCGGTACAGCAATCAATTCCGCGATATCCTGCAGCATTTCTTCCTCATGCGCCCGGATCCACGCAAGGAATTCCTGCGGATCATCCTGCATACCGTTCTCCCTTCCTCTCGAATCGCACCGGCTTCCAATGGTTTCCCAGTGCTTTTCCAATGGTCTTACAATGGTGTTTCAATCGTGCTCCAATGGTGTTTCAATGGTTCCGGGGACCCCATGGATTCCCCGTCACACGTCCGGCTTCTCCCGGCTGTCCCGGTATTTCTTGGGCGTCATTCCCGTTTCCAGCTTGAAATTCCGAATGAACTGTGAAAAGTCCTTGTACCCGGTCAGGGCAGCCACCTCCGCGATGGACAACGTCGACCCCGACAGAAATTCCTTCGCGTGAACGATCCGGACCTGCCGCAGATACGTCGAAAAATTCACTTTCTTCTGCTCGGCAAACAAATGACTTACATAATCGCGGTTCATAAACAGAACCTCTTCCGCCATTTTCTTGAGCGTGATGTCCTCCGAGTAGTGTCGGTTCACGTATTCCTCGATGCCACGGATGACATCCCGCCGATCCGGCGGCAGCTCCCTGCTCTCGCAAAGCTGCCGGCCGATGTCGTGAAAATAATCCTCCATTTCCCGCAGCGAGCTGCATTGCAGGATCCCATGGTCATCCAGAATGTTGATCTTCTCTCCCGCATCCCCCTGCCGGCCGGCCGCGCGCAGACAGATCACCCGCAGATGCAGATAGAGCGTTTCCAGACTTCGAACCTGCGGATTCTTCGGGATGTCTGTAAAGACAGCATGCAGAATCTCGGTAAACCGCACGCCGTTTTTCTGCTCCAGCGCCTGCTCCAGCAGGGCCACGCGGTCCTGCGAAATGCGGAATTCCTTTCTCTCGCAAGAGCCTCCCGGTTCATCCGCCTGTTCCTGAAAATGAATCGGATTCCCATCCGTCATGTATTGCAGGAGTGCGTAATATGCTTCCTCCCACGCTGCTGCAATGGAGGCCTCTCCATTGTGCCTGTCACTGACACCGCACCGGATGGCGCAACCGCCTTCCTCCGCCCGTGCCAGAAGCTTCAAAAAGAAGCTCTTGTATGTCTCAAAATCCTGAATGACCAGAATCCACAGGCCGTTCAGCATTCCGATGAGCCGCATATTGCTCGATATGGTGCTCGCTGCACATTCCTCGATCCAGGTCCGCAGCTGCTCCCGCTGCAGCCGATGCCCCATCGGATTCAGGGCGGCAATATAATAGGCATGGAAGGTTTTGTCGAAAAGCTTTCTTCCGATTCCGTCCGGCCGGACCCCCTCGATCGTCATCAGCACACAGCGAACCGCCGCATCCTGCCCGCTCATCTGGTCCGCGTCCGCTCTGCGCTTTGCCTTTTCAAAATACTTATCCAGACAATCCGCGATCGTCCTTTCGTCCGCAGGCTTCAGAAGATAGTCCACGGCTCCTGCCTTGAGGGCATCCCGCGCGTACTGAAATTCGGAATAAGCAGTCATAATGACCACCGGCATATCCGGATTCCGCTTATGAATCTCCTGCAGCATCGCAATCCCGTCCATCTGCGGCATTTTGATGTCCGTGATCACAAGATCCGGGTGCTTCCGGCAGAACATCTCAAGTCCCTCGCGGCCGTTTGCCGCAGACAGCACCGTAAATTCCCGATTCCTGTCATAACTGTAGATCTGTGTCTCCAGGGACTGCCGTGCGTACAGCTCATCCTCTACGATCAAAATTGTCATATTCTTGTGGTCAACCTTTTACCGAGCCGGCCGTCAATCCTTTGATGATGTATTTTTGTCCGCAGCAATATATGATCAGCATCGGCAGCATGGCCAGCAGATATGCCGTAAATGCCATCGTATAATCGAACGAATATTCCGTCTTGAAATTATACTGAAAAAGCGGCAGCGTCCACAATGTCTGTGACCGGTTAAGGATCAAAAGCGGCAGCATGAAGTCGTTCCAGAACCATAGTGCGTCCATGATGATCAATGTCGCAATCATCGGTTTTACCAACGGAAGAATGACATGAACGTAAACCTGCAGGACGCTTGCTCCGTCGATGTAGGCCGACTCCTCAATTTCGTAAGGAAGGCCCCTGACATAATTTACGAACAGGAAAACACCTTGCGTCAGTGAAAAGGACGCGTACAGAATGATCAATCCCTCCTGGTTCAGCATTCCCAGCCGCGACATCATTTTGGTCACCGGCAGCATGATCACCTGCGACGGAATGAACAAGCCCATAAGAAGATAATAATAAACTGCTTTATAGTACTTTTTGTTAAAATTTCTGGCAATAGCAAAGGACACCGAAGGCACCAGCAGCAGCACCAGCAGCATGGAGACCACGGTAATGACCAGTGAATTCTTCAGATAGATCCAGTAATTGCTGTTGGTAAAAAGCTCTTTATAATTTCCAAGATAAAAGCTCTGCGGCAGTGCAAAAAAACTGCGGCCCGCCTCATCCAGCGTCTTCATGGAATTCACGACGACAAGATACAGCGGAAACAGGATAAGGATAAGACCTGCGCCAAGGAGCATCGTTCTGAGTATTTTCCAAACAATCAGGGATTTGTATTTGACTTTCATCAATTCTTCTCTCCTCTTGTCAATCGCAGCTGTGTCAGCGAGAAAATAGCGACAATCACAAAGAGTACACAGGCCTCCGCATTCGCCGTCGAGAACCGCATATTCTTGAAGGCATCCTCATAGATGAGAATTCCCACCACCTGTGTGGAGCGTACCGGTCCCCCGCCCGTCAATGCATACGGAAAATCGAAGGAGGTCAGTCCCTGTTTGATCAGCAGCACCAGATTCACCGTTACCGTCGGCAGCAGGTGCGGCAGCGTAATGTAGCGAAACTTCTGAAACGGCGTTGCCCCGTCCAGCATCGCCGACTCATATTCGTCCTCTGCAATCTGCTGAAGACCCGCAATGAAGATCACGGTCGGCATGGCAACGGCCTGCCAGGTCTGTACGAAGACAACCGCCGGAAGTGCTGTTGTTTTCGTCATCAGCACGCTTTGTGAGAGCCAGTCTATGCTGAGTGCCTGGCCGATCAGCGGTACAACCCGGTAAAACATCTGATCCCAGATCAGGGCGATCGTGACACCGCCGATCATCGCCGGTACAAAGAAGACCGATTTCACAAAGGTCTTGAAGATCTTGAGGGAATTCAATGAAATCGCCAGCAGCAGCGAGACCGTCAGGGTACAGGCCACCAGCAGGATGCAATAGCACACCGTCGTTTTAATCGAGTTCCAGAAAATCTGATTGCTCAGAAGATTACGATAATTTTTGATTCCGACAAACCGGTAGGAGACGGACAGACCGTCCCAGTCCGTAAAGCTGTAGCGAATACCGTTCACCACAGATACCACGTAAAAGAATGTGTACAGACATACCGGTATCAACGTAAAAAGAAAGTACGTTCTGGCACCGGAAATTCCTTTTGACGCAATTCGCTCTTTTTGTCTCTTCATGGCGCTCTTTCCTCAGGAGCACGATGCCGGAAGCCTGTGCCCTAATCGAAAAGGAAGGAGAAGGACGGCACCTCCTCCTTCCGGATTGATGTGAAACAAATCAATGTGAAACAAATTGATGTGAAGCTGATACACCCGGAGAAAATCGGGCGGATGCAATTATTCCAGTGACGTTACCGCGATGGAATCGTCCATTGCCTTCAGCGTTCCGTCCACATCCCGATCTGCCCAGAAGCCCTGAACCACATTGTAAAGATCGGTCACAACGTTATTGTTGATGGTCGAAGCCATCCAGTCGTGGGTCTGACCGGCATTGATCATATCCACCATCGGCTGAATTCCCTCGTCATTGCTGACAACCCCGTTGATGCAGGACGGTGCGCCGTCCGCGTCGCAGAAGAGCTGTGCGTTCTCTGCATCGGCCAGGTAGGCAAGGAACCGGTAAGCCGCTGCCTTTTCCTCATCGGATGCCTGCGCAGACACACAGATTGCAGCATCAATGCCGGAGAGCGTTTTGGTATCCTCATAGGTGTCATTCGGAAGCGGGAAAACGCCGAGGTTCAGATTCTCGTTCAGAGACTGAATGGTGCCTCTTGCATAGGAGCCGGTGATCAGCATTGCATATTCGCCGTTTGCAAAGTTCTCGTAGCACTGTGTATCCGAGAGCGCCAGAGCGTCACTGTTGGCATAATCCAGCAGAATGGACATCTTCTCCAGCACGTTGGTAAACTGCTCATTTCCCTCCAGCTGTGTCTCTCCAGCAACACATTGCTCGAGAAGCTCAACGCCGTCCGGAGCCCACGCGATCGTGCAGGCCTGGAAGGTATGCCCGACACGTGCCGGATCCTTGCCGTGCAAACCGACCGGCGTAATCCCCACATCGGTCAGCACATCGCAAACCTTTGTAAACTCCTCCCAGGTTGTCGGCACGCTCAGACCGTTCTCTTCAAAGACATCGATGTTATAGTAGACGCCAATGTAGTTGCGGCTGTAGGGCAATGCGTAATACCCGCCGTCCTCCTGCTGCGTCATCGCCAGTGAGGATTCGTTCACATTGCTCAGGAAGTCCTGATCGGACAGGTCCTGCACATAACCGTTCGCAACCTTCTGCTTGAACTGCATCTGGGTCGGATAATCGGAGAAAATAACCGGAATATCCCCGGAGGAGATTCGGGATGTCAGTACCGTTCCGGCATCCGGGACCGTATTCATCGTAATATGTACGTCGCTGTTCTCCTCGTTGAATTTATCAATGATGGCCTGATAGCCCTTCTGCGGTCCATCCTCGCCCTTCTGCTGGAAGAATTCGATTTCCAGCACATCGCCCGATGCGGCATCTGCCTCCGCGGTGTCCGCAGAAGAAGCCGTTGCCTCCGCTGCGCCGGCAGCATCCTCGGAAGCCGTGCTGCCGCAGCCAGCCAGAGCGCCCGCCGCAACGATCGCACATAAGATAGTGCATGCAAGCTTTTTTCTCATCGTTTCTCTCCCTTTCCTTATGTCTTGTTTCTACCCGGCCGCATCGAGGTTTTCCGAAGAAAAATCGAGCTGCGGGTGCCAAATCGTTATGTCATTCGGAAATTTCTAATTCGCGTGTGCCTCCGCTACCGCAGAAGCGATCTTCTCAATCGAGATATGCTCGCCTTGAATCGTGCAATCCGCACCGATCATCATCCCACATCTTCCGTATCCCTTGAGAACACCTTCCACTTCCGCCTCAATGGCCTCGGTTGTCCCCTTCAGAACATTTCCCTTGTTGTTGAGACCGCCCAGGACCGGTCGCCGGAAGATTCGCTCGCCCTCGCGCAGGCTGATGTGGTTGTCCTTGACAGACCAGTTCACAATGTCTCCCGGATAATCCGCAAACCATTCCACATGTGTGCGGAACTGATACTCCGGTTCCCCGCAGATATGGAGCATATTGTACTTATTCTCTCTTTCCTCTGCGACATGCAAGATCTGCAGATCGAACGGCTTGACGAGCTTCTCCCATTCCGCTTTCTCAAATCTGCCCTGCTCACCGAACTGTGCGGAATAATAGATTCCGTCTGCCCCGGCATCCAGGAAGCCTTCCGCCCATTTCTGCAGTCCATCGGCAAGAATCCGGATGCCATCCCGTACCGCATCCGGATCCGTTCTGGCATATTGCATCAGCACATCATCGCCAAAGGCCATGGAAGCCGCCTTGAAGGGGCCGAACATAGTCTGAAAGATCAGCACGTCCTCCCCGGCCTCCCGGCGAATCCCCTGAATAATACTCTGCATTTTCCGGAAGGTCTCCGAGTCCGTCCCGTCAATCTGAATGTGCCGCCAATCCTCCGCACACGTGATGGATCCCTTCACAGGATATGCATAATCCTGCATGATCTTGATCACATCCATGTCCGTTTCACGGAACAAACGAAGATGTGCATCGATCATCTCCTGCACGGTATATTCCGGTTTGTAGTGAAACCAGAAACCGGCCGGAACCTTGTCCGTCGGCTGATTGCGGAATACCGCAAGCATCCTCTCTTTTTTGTTCATTTTGCTGAACCTCCCTTCTACTGTTATTGTACAGACAGAGCAGAAAGACGAATTAGTGTAAACCTTATGTAAAAATAGAAGAAAGCATAGAATGGTCTTTTAATTGTCTGATTTGTATGAAAGAAACTGTTTTCTCCACATAATCCATCTGCTCCGCGTACTTTTGGTGCTCCTGTCCTTTTTGCGCTACAATGCAAGGATGTCAGGAAACGATCTTTCCCCGCATCTTCCGGACGCATCTTCCGAAGCATCGTACGGATCTGACGGGGAATCTGCGCCGCAGAAGGAGCCAGCCGATGAAGCATTCAAACCGAACATCCTATATCTCTTTCCGTACACAAACGCTCGTTCTCTCGCTCCTGATTACCATTCTCCCTTCCATAGTCCTGGGAATTTTCGCATCGATGCGCAGCATTCAGGAGGTACTGGACAATACCGATACCTTTTTCCTGTCCTCGCTGCAGCAGGCGGATACGCAACTGGACAATATCCTGCTCAATGCCTCCAAAGTCACCGAGCTGCCCCTGCTGAACAACGATATTCGCCGTGCGATGTTCTGCAATTATGAAGAGGATTATCTCTCCTACGCCAACGACAATTCCATGGTGCAGCACTGTCTGCAGCTGGCCAACCGTGTGAATTCCGATCTTCTCACCTGCGTTTTCTCCAACAAATATGACTATGTCTTCGATTACAATGTGCGCAATTATCAGCATTTGCAGCAAATCATGCAGAACATCGAAGAGTGCTCCTCTCTCACCGCGAATTCGCAGCAGAACCGCTACATTGCCCCCATCCATACCGCAACCTACGCAAATCAAAGCTATCTGGTCATTCCTGTCATAAAGGAAATTATCGATGGCTACACCTATAAAAACATTGGAACGTGCTACATAGAGATCAATGTCCGTGATGTGGAAAAGATGCTGAAGGAATCCGACAACCGTTATGGGATCTATTTTTATGATGCAGACGGGGTCGAACTGTATGAAAGCGGTACCTCCGATTTGGCACAGAACCGTGCACTGGAGCAGGAGGTGAACAAATTTCAGGCAGGGCTCACGGAAGAAACCGTGCACTCCTCCGTGGCAGGCAGTCAGGATCCGGCAGGCAGCTCGGTGAATCTGACGCTGCGCAGCTGCAATTTCTCACTTGAGAACCGCAGCTATATCCTCGTCGGATGCATCAACGAGACCACCGGCTGGCGGCTTGTCAAGGTTGTCGATATCACGAACATGACCGCTGCATCCTATCAGGCCGTCTTCTGGAACTATCTGCCCATGACACTTCCCTGTCTCCTTCTGGGAATTCTGCTGTCCTTTCTGCTGAGCTATCGTATTTCCCGGCCCATTGCGCAGATCAGCAGCGCCCTGGATGCGCAGACAGCCGATCATTATGCCATCATCGATGAGAACTTATGCAGGAATACCGCTGAGCTCCATTGTCTTGTCCGAAGCTTCAACGAGCAGAATCGGCATCTGGAGGAAAGCCTTCGCAAAGGGTATGAAGTGCAGCTGCAGGAGCAGAAAAGCCGGCATCAGATGCTGCAGTTCCAGATCAACCATCACTTTCTGTACAATACGTTGAATATCATCAGCTCTCTGGCACAGATCCATAATGTTCCGGAAATCCGGACCGTTGCGATCAATATGTCCGAGCTGCTCCGATATGGCTTAAGGAAATCCCCTATCTCCACTCTGGGCGAGGAACTGGAACAGGTCATGCGATACATGGACATTCAGAAAATCCGTTTCCCGAACAAATACACCTTCGACTGCAGCGTTCCGAAGGAACGCTGCCCGGTTCCGCTTCCGGTCTTCACGCTGCAGCCACTCGTTGAAAATGCCATTGAGCACGCCTTTGCCCGGATGGAAAATGGCTGCTATATCAGCGTCAGCTGCCAGACGGAGACCGACACGCTGCACATTTATGTCACCGACAACGGCTGCGGCATTCCATCCGATGCACTGGCGGTTCTGAATGACCCCGCCGGGCATATACAGACCGCAAATTCAGGTGCAGCCTCTCCCGGACATCATTCTCTGGGCATACAGAATATCCGCCAGAGAATTCAAACCTATTGCGGAACAGACTACGGCATTGCCTTTGACAGTGAAATGAACAGCGGAACCATCGCCGAAATCACCGTGCCGCTGACTCCGCGACAACCGATGAATCCCGGCACATAACATCAATGGATAGCTCCGCCGCATGGTGCCGCTTCAGAAGGAATATTCCGAGGAATAATACGGCAGAATAATATAATTGCCGGGTGCTACCCCCAGAGACCCGGTGTCCGTTGCCGGAAGGTGATTGATGCTCCGCACCTCGCGCAGGTAGTCCTGCATGCCCCGATAATGTTCATTCTCCGCATATTGCTCCAACAGCGCCTGCATTTCGTCCGGATCCGTCACCAGAATGCTGGTGTAATACTTGTATTCCTGTGTACCTTTCTCATCCGCATGGGAGGTCACACCGAAAATCACAAGTGCAAGTGTCAGCACCAGGACGGCAGACAGCGCAGCCCGTGTGTGTGCCGTCCTGCGAACATCCGCGCCGCCGGATCGCTTCTCTCTGTGCCCCGCCCGGTTCCCGCACCGATATCCTCTCCGTTCATCCCGCTCTCTCGCCGCATGGCAAATCATCCAAACGCATGTTCTCATAACCGCCGCCCCTCTTGCGAACATCTGTTCGCCCTATGGGTAAAGTATATCGAACACACATTCGCCCGTCAACAGCATTCGAACAT
>CAVAUJ010000064.1:0-14587 GCA_963591995.1 Succinivibrio sp. | reverse complement strand
TGACCGGGACATTTTCATTTGTGGTATACCAGGACATTATCATTTGTGGCTTATAAAATTACCTTCCGGGCAAAAATTAGTTGTTGACATTCGTTTTCGATTCGGATATACTGAACAAGCTGTCGGGCGAGAGAGCAATGACAGTCATGGCGAGGTAGCTCAGCTGGCTAGAGCACGCGGTTCATACCCGCGGTGTCGAGGGTTCAAGTCCCCCCCTCGCTACGTACAGGATCCCCCAGAAACCTTGATGATTCAAAGTTTCTGGGGTTTTTCTTTGCTCTTCTCTTTGAGTGACCTTGGGTCACCCGGCGTGGGAAACGCTTTCATCAGCGTTTCCTTACTGCCCCGGATTCGGCAAAATGGCGGTGAGCGTGAAGATATGCCCCTCTGCGAGGATTCGGAATTCTCCGTCGTACCGCTGCACCGCGGACTGAATGCTGCGCATCCCGTAGCCGTGCTCGGACGGATTGCTTTTGGTTGTAACCGGCAGCCCGTTTCGGATCTCCGGCACGTTTTCACAATAGTTCTCGATTTTCAGGAACGTCATGCGCTCCTTTCGCCAGATGTTGACGCTCAGGAATCGCTTTTGCGGATCCGTTACCTCTGCGGCGCTTTCTATGGCATTTTCAAGCGCATTTCCCAGCATGGTATAAAGATCGATCGGATCAAGAAAGCTCACGGCCTGCCCGTCTGCCATACATGTCCATTGCACATTTTTGTGATAGCAATTCATCCACGCGTCAGATAAGAGCGCATCCAGAACATCATTCCCCGTATCCATGTGTGCATCATAAATCATGACATCCTGCTCCAGCTCATGCAGCAGTTCCTTTTTACGTTCACGGTCCGCTTCGCTTTGGAGTGCTGCAATCAGATGCTTCAGGTCGTGGCATTTGTGATTGATGGCATCCAGATTGGAACGGAATGTTTCGTATTGCAGCTTCTGCATCCGGCGCAGCTGTGCCTCCTGGATCACGGCAGCGCGGTAACTCTCCTCTCTCCTCTGCAACAGCTGTGTAACCAATATCGTCGTGGACAGCAGTGCATCGTAGATCAGCATGAATACAAAGGTGCTGTTGCTCTGTACGTCAAATCCGCGTTTTGCATAGGTTCCGAGAATACGACCGATGAAGATGAGCAGCAGCATAACCGGGAGGGACCGGCTGCATCGAAAACGGTAATCGCCGTCTTCCGGCAGCTTTCGGGCAAAGCATACAAAAAACAGGCCGTAAACCAGGAGCATCACCAGAAACTCCAGCCACAAGGTATCCGGCTTCACGGGCTGTGCCCCCCGGTTTGCCGCCGACGGCATCAAAATGACAAAAACGGTATAGGCAATGTCCTGCGTCAGATAAGCGCAGACCGCGCAATAAAGTGCCTTCTGCCATTTCAGTCTGCAGCAGAAAAACACCGTCAGGAAAAGAAGCGCGAGGTTCAGAAATAAATCCCCGCCGGTTCCTATTACAACTCCCGCCAGGGCCGGAAAGTCCTTGTTCCTAAGAAACAGTCCGGCTGTACAGGACTGATAAATCCTCAGCAGCGGCGCAGCCAGCAGCGAAATTACAACAGCTATAAGAAAGCGCCATGGAAAATGCTCCCGTTTCTGCAATGGAAGCATATAAAGAAAGCCCGTCACCAGGCCGCACTGAACCGCCCCCGGCGTCAGAATTCGGGCAGCATCATACCCCATTCGATTACCTCCCCCAAAAATCCAGCAGCGCCTGCATAAATGCTTTTTTCCGGTTGCGGCTGATGCTCAGTTTTTCACCCTCCGTCAGCACCACCAAATCCTTTTCCACCGACTGCACATATTGCAGATTTACAAGGTAGCATTGATTGCATTTGCAAAAACCCTCCGGCAGCAGCTCCCTTTCCAGCTCCCGTATGCTCTTCGCTCCGGTGGAGGAAAGGGTCCCCTGCGGCGTGTGGTAAGAAATCGTATGCCCCAGCACATCGATGTAACGGATCGTTTCCGCCGGGATTTTCCGGATGAATCCGTTTCCCTGTATGACGATATGCTTTTTCTGCCTGGTTTCGAGCAGATGCAGCACCCTGCGCAGCTTCATGGAAAAAGCATAGTAGTTGATCGGCTTCAGGACATAGTCGAGCGCCGCAATTTCATACCCTGCCATTGCATATTTCGCCACCTTTGTAACAAAAATCAGAAGAACATTCTGGTCGATCTCTCTGATTTTACGCGCGAGTGTCATTCCATCCATGCCCGGCATTTCAATGTCCAGCAGCAGCAAATCCCATACCGGCTGATAGGCGGAAAGAAAGGCCGCACCGGATTGGAAATGCCGGCATTGCACCGCTGTCTGATATTCCTCACCAAACCGCGCGATGTATCCGGCCAGTTCATCCGCAAACAGCTGTTCATCTTCAAGAATGGCAATGCGCATTTCCCTTCCTTCCCTCAGCGTACAAGAAACCATCGTCGTTATAGCATACAATACCCTCCCGCACGATGCCAATTACGCATTCGAATCGACCGGATACGCATACCTGATTTCAAAAAGCACGAACAAATGCAATAGTAGTGCCTGCAGATTCTGCCGTCCCCGGGAGAAGCTGCAAAAGAATAGAAAGGTATTGCGATTTTATGAAAAAAAGATTTTTCATCATCCCCGTTGTCTGTGTGGCCGCACTCCTTGCTGTGCTGCTTTCTACTGTATTTTTCATCAAAGGAGTGCGGCCATCGGACCGCAAGACACTGCCGGCAGATGGGTGGGAGGAAACAACGTCCGCTGCATCAACGGAACCGGCAGTGCCCCCCGCGGAACAATCTGTTGTGACGGCAGATTCCTCGCCCGAGAAGTCGGAATCGAAGCCGGAATCGAAGCCGGAATCGAAGCCCGAAGCCGTTACCCTTCTCGCGGAAAATTCCGCGCAGAAGCCTGCAGGCAATCCGGCTCTTTCAGAGGATCCTGCGCCGCAGCAGGAAGCTTCCGTGATTCTCTCTTCTCTTCCTGAGAATCCCGCATCGCAGCAGGAAGCCTCTGTGGCCCTCTCCGCTCTTTCGGAGAATTCTGTGCCGCAGTCTGCCGAACCTGCGCCTGCCACTGTTCAGTCTGAGAATCCTGCCGCACAGTCCCAGGATTCCACGCCGCAGACCCAGGAGACCGCCCCGGAAGCCCAGAATCCTGCTCCGGAGACCCAGGATCCCACGCCGCAGCCGCAGGATCCCACACCGCAGCCTCAGGATCCCACGCCGGAATCTCAGGATCCCACGCCGCAGCCGCAGGAGCCCGCTCCGGAACCTCAGGATCCCACGCCGGAACCTGAAACCACCCCGGTTCCCGCATCGATGGAGCCGCATAACAGTCAGGATCTGGGCTATTGGCTGTACACGCCGGAAAATCCGTCCGCCAATATGCCGCTGATCGTTTATCTCCATGGCGGCAGCGGAAAAGGGGAAGATCTTGACCGTCTCATTGACGTTGACGGCTTTCCCAAATGGCTTTATGACGGCAGTCTTGGGACCCCCTCCGCTTACATTCTGATCCCGCAGCTCCCCTCCGATCTGACCGGATGGAGCGATGCAGGCAGCTCTGTCATTGCATTGATGGATGAAATCATCGCAGCTTATGAAATCGATCCCGATCGTATCAGCCTGACCGGACACAGCATGGGTGGTACCGGGACCTTTGCGCTGGCACAGGCGTATCCGGATCGTTTCGACCGAATTGCTCCCTGCAGCGGCAGCATTCGAATCACCGCCGAAGATCTCGTCGTGTTCCGGGACATTGCGGTATGGGCCTTTGTCGGCTCTGCGGATACGATCATCGATCCGAAGAGCAGCATCTATTTTGTGAACCGGCTGTCGCAAATCGGAGATGCCAGACTGACGCAATTTGACGGTGCAACGCATTTTGATGTGCCTGCGTTGGTGTACCGCAGCCGGGAGATCAACCTTGTCTCGTGGCTCATCGGCGAATGATCGCCCGCTTTTCGGGATTTACTTTGAAATGCAGCAGGTGCGGAACACCTGCGCACAAAGAAAAAGGAGGACAACATGAGGAATTCAAAAAAGGTTCTGGGACTGCTCCTGGCAATGGCCATGGCGGTCGGTCCCGCCCCCGTCACGGCATTGGAGGTCCACGCTTCCAATATGTTCGAGAACAGTGACTTCATCGAAACCGAGCAGCCGGAACTAAACGAGGAAACCAAGAAAATGATTTCCCTGTATCAGCGGAAACCGACGCAGGAAAATTATCGAAATCTCCGGGATATGGTAATCGCAAATTACGATGCTGTTCTGGTTCGGAAGGAGGCCAAGCTGGCGGAGCTGAAGGCCGAAACCGCCGGAAAGCCCGGCGGCGCGGCAAAGGTCGCCGAAATGGAAGAAATCGTTCAGGAAATGTACATGACGTACTGGAACCGCATCAACAGCAGTATGCTGCGATTCACGGATACGCGCCTTCTCAAATGGAGCGTCTCCGGTGCCTCCGCTTATGAATTCATCCCCGTGATGGGTGCAGGCGAGACCATCTATGTCAAACGCACGCCGGTTACCAATGCGGAATATGCCGAATATCTTGCTGCCACCGGTGCGCAGGCTCCCTCCAACTGGACAGACGGCGCTTATCCGGACGGGGAAGATAACTATCCGGTCAATTACGTCTCCTATGAGGATGCACAGGCCTATTGCGCATGGCTGACCGAACGGGATGGCGTGAACACTTACCGCCTGCCCAACGAAAGCGAGTGGGAGCTGGCCGCCGGCCACATGCCGAAGGATGCCGAGTTTAATTGCGGCATAAATGACGGCAGAACGCCGGTGGATCAATATGAGGGCATCACAAGAGGTGCGCACGGAGCGATTGACTTCTGGGGCAATGTCTGGGAATGGACCTCGACGGTAAGATCGAATGCGAACGGTGCTGACGTGCTGGGCGTGAAGGGCGGCTCCTGGGCCTCCGCCAGAACAGACTGCCGTACGGAGCATCGCAAGGAAGGCCGTAATGCCGCCCTTGGATACGAAGATGTGGGCTTCCGGGTTATTCAGGTGCGAAACGGGCAGGAGCCGGAGCAAAAGGTGGAGCTCGCAACGCTTGCTGCTCCGGTTGTATCGGCGATCTCTGACGAACCCGGCAGCATCCGCCTCTCATGGCAAAGTGTTCCCGGCGCGGTGGAATACCAGCTTTTCGAATATCATACCGATTCCGGCCTTGTTGAAATGCTCGATACGGCGACAGGAACTTCCGTTACGATGGAGAATCTGGAGCCCGGCAGCACGCACAGCTATATTGTGCAGCCAATCTCTTATGTGGAAATCGCAGATAATGTATCTGCCGAAAACAGTGTGACGTCCTTCTGCGGAGCTGCGCCGGCCGCAGCAGCTGTCTCTTCCGTATCCTTCGATGCGCAGACGAACAGCCTGAACCTCTCCTGGGGTGCAGCGGAAGGAGCGGACTCCTATTACATCTACCGCTATCACCCGGACGGGAGTCTCCTTTCCTCTGCGAAAACCGTTGCCGGACAGACGAGCTGCACCTACCGCAAAATAACACCGGGGACGTACGGTTTTCTGGTTACAACAGAGGAGGTCAATCGAAAGGGCTATGACGGAGCCGGCGTAATCACCGTGCTCATTCCCGAACAGTAATTCGAACCGTAACGCAGATGCGGATTTCATCCGCGTTTCCCGTTTCCCCAAAGCTCCGATTGTCTTCATAAACAGCGGCAGGAACCAAAATGGTTTCTGCCGCATCTCACTTTCGGAGAAAAACCCCAGCCGTCAGATCTACGCGATCTGCCGGCTTGCCAGTTCATAGAAAAATCCCTTCTGCGCCATGAGCTCCTCATACGTTCCGCACTCGGCGACGGCGCCGTCCCTCAGCACGTAAATCCGGTCGCAATGCATGATGGTGGAGAGCCGGTGGGCAATGACGACCCGGGTGCCGCCGAGCTTTTCCAGACTCTCGCAGACCATCCTCTGTGTGTTGTTGTCCAGCGCGCTGGTGGCCTCATCCAGAAACAGGATGGACGGCTTTCCGATGATTGCCCGGGCAATCAGGATTCTCTGCTTTTGTCCGCCGGAGATGGCTCCGTCTCCCTCGGAGAGCATGGTGAACATGCCCATCGGCATCCGTGCTACGTCCTCCGTCAGCCCTGCCGCTTCCACGGCCGCCTCGATGTCGCTCTTTCCCGCCGAAGGACAGGTGATGGAAATGTTCTCCGCAATGCTGCCCGGAATCAGACCGCCGTCCTGCAGGACCGTCCCGAAGCACTTGCGCAGCTGCCTTTTGTCCAGCTTGTCCAGGTCATGGCCGTCGTAAAAGATTTTGCCGCTCTCGGCCTTCTCAAAGCCCAGCAGGAGCTTTAACAGGGTGGACTTGCCGCAGCCGGACGGTCCCACGATTCCGATGTACTCTCCCGCCCTGATTTCCATGGACAGATCCTTCAGCACGTAGGGCGCATTCTCCCGGTAGCGGAAGCTTACGTGTTCGACAGAGATGTTTCCCTCCAGCTTCCCCGGTATGATATCCCCCTCCTGCAATTCCGGCAGGGTCTCCAGAATCGGCTTCATGCGCTCCAGCGACGGCAGCATCCGGTTGATGGTCAGAATGCTGTCCAGAACGGCAACCATGGCCGCCGAAAAGGCACCGAAGGCCGTGACGAAGCCCATGTAGGTCCCTACGCTCTTCAGCACGCCGTCCTGAATGACCATCCAGAAAAGGGCAATGCTGAACAACGTCGTGCTGACGCTTCCTGCAAGACTCGCAGCCCGGCTGTATGCGCTGCTCTTCCTGGAAATCACCTGATTCCTCGTATAGAGCTCCATATAGCGCTCCGTCACGCGCTCCTGGGCGCCGGTGGTGCGGATCTTCTGAATTCCCAGAATAATCTGATTCAGGAAGGACGAAATGCGGCTGTCGCTTTCCAGACGCTCCTTCTCCATCCGCAGCTGCAGCCCTCCCAGTACCCCCATGAAGAGCAGCACGAAGCCAAGGAGCACCACGCATACCGCCGTCAGCCTCGGAGAATAGACGAGCATTCTCCACAGATACAGGATTGAAAACACGCCGGAGAGCCAGCTTCCCACTGCCGTCTGCGCCAGAAGCTCGAAGGTTGCCGGCACATTCTTGGCGCGGGCTGCAAGATCCGCGCTGTCATAATCCCGGAAAAAGCTCTCCGGGAGATTGAACAGCCGATCCATCACCGCCGCCTGCACGGAATATTTCATTCTGGTAATTCCCCGGAAGTTCGCAAGCCCCCTCACAACCGAAAAGCCCAGACCTCCCATGGTGCAGCACATAACCACCAGACAGATGGCACGCAGGCTCCCCTCATCCTCCAGAGGAATGAAAACATCATAAAGCTGCTGGTTCAGATATGTCTGCACCAGCCCCAGAATCGATACGAACAATGTCAGCAGCAGAATCCGGGCCACATCCCGCAGATACAGATCCTTCAGGCCGAAGCGGATCAGCTCTCTCCGGTCAATCTTCTTCGCCGGAAAGGGACGGTACAGCATGTACCCCTCGGGCAGCATTTGTTCCGCCGTTTCCTTCGTCACAGCTTCATGGGTGTCTGTCTCCGGGTTCCAGATCAGGTAACGCCCATGCCTTTCGGGAATACAGGCAACCGGCGTCTTCTTCTCGCCGTAAAAGGCAAGGAAAGCACCGGCATCCCTTCGATACCAATCCCCGGACAGAACGATCCGGCGGCAGGCAAAGCGGGAAACCCGCGCAATATCCTCCACCGAATAACGCTTGCCGCAGCACCCCCGGATCGTCTCCTCCGGTGCCGGTGTGATGCCCTGCCAGCTGCACAGCCTTGCCGTCGCATCGTACAGCAGATTCCCGGTCCTTCCGGGATGCATCTTCCCGCGAACGGCACGGTCCTTGCCCAGCACCTTGCCCATCGCATCGAGGGTGCGCTTTTCGGCATCCCTGCTGCCCTTTTCAAAGGTGTACAGATTCCGCATGTCGCGCACGGATGCCAGATTATAGAATTCCACCATCCGCTCCTCGAAGGAGGCCGTCGGATCGGTATTGCGGAGCTGCTCCTCCACGCCTGCCAGAAAGGCCTCCCTCTGCTCCCTTCCCGCCGGCAGCGTCTCCACCTCTGCCCTGCCGAGAGGCGCCAGCAGGAAGAACCAGTCATACTCCCTTCCGTCGGTTCCTTCAAAGGTACCCTGCAGCGGCGGAACGCAGAAGTCCTCCGTTCCCTCGCACAGATACCGCCTCTGCAGCAGTCTTCCCGTGCCGCGCTCGACCGGGACCACAAAGACCAGGAGGGTTCCCTTCCGCACACGATAGGCCGTCTCCTGTGTGCGGGTCAGCAGCGTATCCTTCCCGGAAAGTTGTATCAATGCATTGTCCATATCACCCTGCTATCGCTTCTTTTTCGCTTCTTTTCCCGTTTCTTTTCCCGTTTCTTCCGACACATCCGCTGCGACGCCGATCGCTATTCACTGCGGATCAATGCGGCGTAGACACCGTTTCGCGCCCACAATTCTTCATGCGTACCGCGCTCTGCGATCTCCCCGTTCTCCATGACCAGAATCTCGTCGCAATCCCGGATCGCGGAAAGACGGTGGGCAACCACAACGCAGGTACAGCCTCTTCTGCGGATGTTGTCCAATACCTCTTTCTCCATCACCGGATCCAGCGCACTCGTCGCCTCATCCATGATCAGGATCGACGGATTGGTGACCAGCGCCCGGGCAATCTCCAGACGCTGCCGTTGTCCGCCGGAGAGATTGGAGGCTCCTTCGGTCAGGTGATAGCTGTACTCTCCGGGAAGAGAGAGAATCACGTCATGAATGCACGCATCCTTTGCCGCGTTCATGATGTCGCTCTCCATGGCAAACCGGTTCCACAGCGTCAGATTCTCCCGGATGGTTCCGGAAAAGAAATCAAGGCTCTGGCTCACCACCGAGATGCTGGCATAGCGGCTGGAGGAATCCAGCTGCTCCATCGGTATCCCGTTCAAAAGGATTTCCCCGCTCCAGGGCCTTAAGAGCCCGCTGATCAGCTTGCTGACCGTCGATTTGCCGCTTCCGGACGTTCCCACAATGGCAATGCTGCAGCCTGCCTCCAGCGTGAAGCTCAGATTCTGAATCAATGCCGGCTCGGTCGGACTGTAGCCGAAGGTCACATTCCTGGCCTCACAGGATGTCAGCTTTTCCGTGCTCTGCTGCAAAGAGGAGGGATGAAACAGCTCACTCTCTTCATACGACTCCAGATCCTCAACCCGGAACATATCCGCCTGCAACAGCTGGTTCTGCCGGAACAAAGAGAGCAGCTCCGTGACCGGGGACATAAAGGAGCCCAGCAGCGTCAGGAAGGCCGTCAGCTCACCGGCGGTCATTTTGCCGTGAATGACGAAAATACCGCCCACCATCAGGACCAGCACATCGATCATCTGGCTGAGAAGCTGAGGAATCTGTGCCAGCACCTGGGACCTGGAGCCGATCTCCTGCTCGGCCACCGATGCTCTGGCGCAATATCCCAGAATCCGCGAGAGGTACTCATTCTCCGCCCCCGCCGCCTTCAAGGTGCCGGTGAGATTGATCCCTGCATACAGCGTTCCCGTCAGCTTCCCGGAATCCTGCTGTAGCTTCGTGGAAAGGCAGGCCAGGGCCCGCCCGCATACGGAATGCACCGTCAGGGCGGTGGCTCCGCCGAGGGCTCCCAAGAGGGCCAGCACCGGATTGTAGAGCATCATCAGGATCAGATAGAACACGGACAGCACAAGGTTCAATACCGCCTCGGCCAGACTTCCTGTCAGATATTCGTTGATGTTCTCGTTGCCGTCCACGCGGCTGACGATGTCGCCCGCATATCTTTGCTCAAAAAAGGAGATCGGCAGACGCAGCAGATGCCGGATCGTGCGGTAGCCGGTCATCACCGACAGCTTGCTCTGCAGATTCATCAGCAGACGCTCCCGCATCCAGCCAAAGAGGATGCGGTAGACCGCCACCAGCACCATGCCCATCAGAAAAGGGCCGATCCAGCTGTGATTCCCGCCGATCAGAATGTCATCCACGAAGATCTGGTTCATGATCGGTGTCACAATGCCGGCGAACAGGAGGAGCGCTCCCAAAAGGAGAAGGGCCAGGAGACTTCTTCTCTCGCCCCCCATCCTTCTTTTGAGGAATCCGTCGATGCTGGAGCGCTTGTGCGACGCCCGGAATTCCGGTGTTTTTTCAAAGGTGAGGACAATCCCGGTAAAGCCCTGATCCAGCTCCTTGACATCCAGCTTCCGCCGTCCGACACCGGGATCATTGATGTACGCATGACCGCCCCGGATCCCCTCATAGACCACAAAGTGGTTGAAGTTCCAGTGGATGATGCACGGGCCGTCCAGGAGAAGGAGCTGCCGGATTCCGCAGGAATAGCCCTTTCCCTCCAGACCGTATTTTCTCGCCGCCCGCACCACGTTGCGCGCATTGCAGCCGTCCCTTGAGACCCCTGCGTCAATGCGCAGCTTCTCCAGCGGAACATAGCAGCCGTAATAGGCCAGAATCATGGCGAGACTGGCCGCGCCGCATTCCGTCGCCTCCATCTGATAAACGGTAGGGGTTTTCACATATCTGGGTTTTCTCATTGTGACTCTCCTGCCGTCATCCTTCCTCCAGAAGCGATGGAACCATCATCCTGATGGGATGCTCCCGCCCCGTTTCGATCTCCGCAACCAGCAGGCTCCCCTTCCGCAGCACCAGCTGCGTTCCCTTTGCTCTCGACCAGGCATAGCCGTTCTCACTGGCATCATCCGTCGTCAGCTCGCAGGTGACGCCGATCAGCGGGCCGTTCTGCGTAAGGTATGCCGCAACGTCGGAGGACCCCAGCTCCTCCCGCAGCTGCTCCGTTCCGGACACATTGTCATCCACCGAAATCAAGGTTGCCTCCATATGTCCGTAAATCTGGCTGTCCGCCGAGGAGAGATAAACGTATGCCTTCATTCCGGTCTCCAGCTCCGCGCTCTCTTCCAGCGGAACATAGCAGCGGATGGTGTTGTCACTGCTGCCGATCCCGTAGATGCCGGATGCGCTGACCTTTTCGGGAATCCACGCCAGAAATGCCCACAGGAGGACGGCGGCCGTGCACAGAATCCCCCCGGCGACGGCAAGCCAGGTCGCAGGCGGCGTCAGGGTCAGCATCTGGTCCAGCTGCTCCGGAGAGGATATTCTCTCCAGACTCGTTTTACGGTAAATATTCTTCTGCATATATCTCCTCGGATTCGGAGCGGAATCATTGTTGTAACAGAAGGCCCGCCGTCCTTGCGGCGGCGAGCCTTCTCCCTTGGGTCAGAACCGTTTATTCATCTTCCTGCACGCCGGTAACCTTGATGTGCAGCTCCTCCAGCTGACGGTCTGTGACAACCGAAGGTGCTCCCATCATGATGTCCTGCGCATTCTTGTTCATCGGGAAGGCTATCACCTCGCGGATGGATTCTTCGCCCGAGAGCAGCATCACCATACGGTCCACACCGGGTGCGATGCCGGCATGGGGCGGCGCACCGTAGCAGAACGCATTGTACATCGCAGGGAATTTCTGTTTCACATCCTCTTCCCCGAGGCGAACCATTTCAAATGCCTTGATCATGATCTCCGGATCGTGGTTACGGACTGCGCCCGAGGACAGCTCCACGCCGTTGCACACCAGATCGTATTGATCCGCCGTAATGGCAAGGGGATCGATCTCGCCGCGCTCTGCCGCAAGAAGCGTCTCCAGCCCGCCCGAAGGCATCGAGAAGGGATTGTGGCAGAACTCCAATTCGCCGCTCTCCTCACCGATTTCATACATCGGGAAATCCACGATCCAGCAGAACGCGTACTGCTCCTTATCCATGTGACCGGGAACCGCAGCCCCCAGCGTCTTCACCAGAACACCGGCCGTCTTCTGGGCCGCTGCCTTCTTTCCGGCGGACAGAGCCACGAAATCACCGGGCTGCAGCTGCAGCGCCGTCATGACAGCCTCCCGGATGGGTGCCGCGAATTTGGAAATGCCGCCCACCAGCTCGCCGTTTTCGTCCACCCGGAACCAATACGGCTTGCTGCCGGCCTGCACCTCGACCTCGCCGAGCGTTTTGTCAATGAACTTCCGGGTGCCCTCGAAGCCGGACACCACAACCGCCTTGATGACAACCTGCGTTTCTTCGGTTCCGGTGATGTTCCCCGCCTCATCCTGCAGGTTCCTGACCGAGGCAAACGGACCGAAGCCGCAGTCCCGGAAGACATCCGTGACATCCTGCACCGTCAGGTCAATGCGAAGATCCGGCTTGTCGGAGCCGTATTTGTCCATTGCCTCCAGATAGGGGATCCGGACAAAGGGAGCCGAGCTCGCCCGGTTGTAGGTGCCGTATTCCGCGAAAATCGGAGGCAGAACATCCTCCAGCACGGCGAACACATCCTCCTGGCCGGCAAATGCCATTTCCATGTCCAGCTGATAGAACTCTCCCGGCGAACGATCTCCTCTGGCATCCTCATCGCGAAAACACGGTGCGATCTGGAAATAGCGGTCGATGCCGGCCGTCATCAAGAGCTGCTTGAACTGCTGCGGTGCCTGCGGAAGGGCATAGAACTTGCCGGGATGCTTTCTTGCAGGAACCAGATAATCCCTTGCTCCCTCCGGAGAAGAGGCCGTCAGAATCGGCGTCGTGATCTCCAGAAAGCCGTGCTCTGTCATGGCGCGCCGCAGCGCAGCGACCACATTGCAGCGCAGGAGGATGTTCTTTTTCACCTCCGGGTTGCGAAGATCGAGATAGCGGTATTTCAGCCGGACCTGCTCATCCGCCTCCCGGCTGTGATTGATTTCAAACGGAAGACTTGCGTAGCGGCAGCGTCCCAGAACCGTAACGCTCTCCGGCACCACCTCGATGTCTCCGGTGTCCTGCCGTTCGTTCTTGGAGCTGCGCTCCCTTACAACGCCGACAACCGAAACGGTCGACTCCTTGGTGATCGCCTTGAACTGCTCCATCATTTCCTCGGTTTCCACAACAACCTGTGTTGTGCCGTAGAAATCCCGGAGCACCGCAAAGCCAAGATTTGCGGATACCACCCGTAAATTTTCCAGCCAGCCGGCCAGCTGAACCTTCTGACCGACATGTTCCATGCGGAGCTCTCCGCAGGTATGAGTGCGTGACTGCATACTTTCCTCCCTCTGGTCATTTAAGTGCAGCATCATCCGATCGGATTCTGATAGAATTCCTCAAAGGCCGTGTACCCCTGGGCCTCCAGCTGCTGCTTCTGGAATTTCTTATTCTTATTCATGCGGACCACCAGAACGGCCTTGCCCTTCGTGCGTTCGCTTTGTGCCTTCTCCATTGCCTCCCGCAGCCGCTCGCCGGACAAGCCCTTTTCCAGCAGGAACGCAACCCTTTCGCTGCGCCCCGGGACCGTAAAGCCCTGCTCCAGAAGGATCAGAATGATGCGCTCAAAGCCGATGGAGAAGCCGCAGGCAGGCACATCCTTTCCGGTGAACTTGCCCACCATGGTGTCATACCGTCCGCCGCCGCCTGCGCTGATGCCCAGCTCCGGCATGGCAATCTCGAAAATGGTCCCGGTGTAGTAGCTCATGCCGCGCACAATGGTGGGGTCAAAGACCATCCGGAAGTCGGCCTGCCGGGTCGCCTCCACCGTCTCGATGGTCTCGCGAAGGTTCGGAATCACCTCTGCCTCGATCACCCCCGAAAGCTTCTCCTCCAGGTAGGAAAGCGGATCCTCTGCACCGCCGAGTCCTTCGAACAGGGCCCGGTACTGCCCCGCCGCCTCTTCGCCGAAGCCCTCGGCGATCAGTTCCTTCTCCACACCTTCCAGACCGATCTTGTCCATCTTATCCAGCGTGATGAACACCTCGTCAAAGCGCTCCGCCGGGAAGCCGCAGACCGCAGCCATCGCCTTCAGGATGCGGCGCTCATTGATGCGGATCTGGAAATTGTGAAAGCCAAGGCGGCCCAACGTTGTTGTGGTAGCGAGAATCAGCTCGATCTCCGCCAGGTTCGTCGGTTCGCCGATGATGTCAATGTCACATTGCATGAACTGACGATAGCGTCCCTTCTGCGGACGGTCCGCTCTCCAGACATTCCCCATCTGCAGTGCCTTAAAGGGCACGGGCAGCTCATTCTCGTGATTGGAAAAATACCGGACCAGCGGCACCGTAAGGTCATAACGCAGTCCTCCGTCTACAAGATCGGCCTCTTCCCTGGCCTCCTCCAGACGAAGCTTTTCGCCTCTCTTCAGGATCTTAAAGATCAGCTTCTCATTGTCGCCGCCGGACTTTGACGTCAGGTTCTCAATGTTCTCCACACAGGGCGTCTCAATTCCCTGAAAGCCGAATTCGGCATAGGTTTTCTTAATGACCGAGATGCAATAATCCCGGATTTCCATCTCGGACGGCATGACATCCTTCATGCCGGTGACCGGCTTCTTCTTCAGTGCCATAATGCTCCTTCGTTCCTGTCGTTGTGTGTCTTTCTCTTTTCGCAGCCGCACATTGCCCGCCGCTGCGCAGTCATACCAGTCTATATTACATTCGCATTCCGAATAAAACAAGCTACCGAAGGACTGCGTCGGACGGGTATAAGCCACAAATGATAATGTCCTGGTATACCACAAATGAAAATGTCCCGGTCA
>CAVAUJ010000063.1:0-14600 GCA_963591995.1 Succinivibrio sp. | reverse complement strand
TGACCGGGACATTTTCATTTGTGGTATACCAGGACATTATCATTTGTGGCTTATATGTGAGGCCTGCCTTGCACCTTTACCCTTGCAAAAAAACGGGTTCTTGCGTATAATTCTTATCTGTCTGCGTATAGCAGTAGGAGAAATGACCATCAGGAGGAATCAGATCAATGAGCGTTAGTGTTGAGAAGCTCGAGAACAGCATGGCCAAGCTTACCGTTGAAGTGAGTGCGGAGGATTTCGGCAAGGCGATCGAGAAGGCATACCAGAAGGAGAAGAAGCACATTTCCATTCCCGGTTTCCGCAAGGGAAAGGCTCCCCGCAAGATTGTTGAGAAAATGTACGGCGCCGCTGTTTTCTATGAGGATGCTGCCAACAGCTGCATCAACGAGTCCTATGAGGATGCGGTGAAGGAGTGCGGCGAGGATGTCGTTTCCAATCCGAAGATTGATGTTACGCAGATCGAGGAAGGAAAGAGCTTCATCTATACCGCAGAGGTTGCATTGAAGCCGCCGGTTTCTCTTGGTAAGTATAAAGGGGTTTCGGTAACGAAGCCGGAATCGACCGAGGTGACGGACGAGGATGTCGAGAAGGAATTGAAGCGTCAGCAGGATGCGAACGCCAAGATTGTGGATGTGACGGATCGCCCGGTTGCAGACGGCGATATGATCAAGCTGGATTTCGCTGGTTCTGTGGACGGAGAGGCCTTTGACGGCGGCACGGCGGAGAATTATGATCTTACCGTCGGTTCTCACTCCTTCATCCCCGGCTTCGAAGAGCAGCTGGTGGGCCTGGGTGTCGGCGAAGAGAAGGACGTTGAGGTCACCTTCCCGGAGGATTATCATCAGAAGGATCTCGCCGGCAAGCCGGCTGTTTTCCATTGCAAGGTGAACGGCATCAAGACCAAGGTTCTGCCGGAGCTGAATGATGAGTTCGCAGATGAGGTTTCCGAATTCACTACGCTTGAGGAGTATAAGGCAGACCTTCGCAGCAATCTTCAGTCCGCCAAGGACAAGGACCTTCGCAATGCCAAGCAGGGCGAGGCGGTTGCGGCAGCGGTAGAGGATTCCAAGATCGATATTCCGGAGGCAATGCTGCGGACACAGGAAGAGAATCTGGCCAATGAGTTTGCACAGAATCTCCGGTATCAGGGCATGCAGCTGGAGACCTATCTGCAGTACACAGGACAGACAAGAGAGCAGTTCCTGGAGCAGCTGAAGCCGCAGGCGGAGCAGAGAATCCGGAACAGCCTGGTGCTGGAGGCTGTTGCTGCAGCGGAGAATATTGAGGCCAATGAGGAAGATCTGGAAAAGGAATTCCAGAAGATGGCAGATCAGTATCGTACGCCTCTTGAGAATGTGAAGAAGCTCTTCGAAGATGAGAGCATGAAGGACGATCTCAAGAAGGATATCTGCATTCGCAAGGCTGCAGATCTTATCACCGATCTGGCTCAGGAAGACAAAGAGCCCAGGAAGGCAGAGGAAGCTGCACCGGCTGCCGAATAATTCTGCGGCGAACCGGCCGACATCCGCGCGGTGATCGGCAGTGCACAATATCGGAAAAACAAACCAGAGGTCTTGCGGATCGCAAGGCCTTTGTTTTATGATTGAACGGATGCGTTGTTAGTATACGGAGGATGCACCATGGCAAATTTGGTTCCCTATGTCGTAGAACAGACCGGCAACGGAGAGCGATCCTACGACATTTTTTCCAGATTGTTAAAGGAAAGGATCATCATTCTCGGTGATCAGGTGACGGATCAGTCCGCAGAGCTGATTGTTGCGCAGCTGCTGTTTCTGGAGGGCGAGGATCCGGAAAAAGACATTCAGTTTTACATCAACAGCCCCGGAGGATCGGTGACTGCTGGAATGGCTATTTATGATACGATGCAGTTCATCAAGTGCGATGTCTCCACGATCTGCATGGGCATGGCGGCGAGCATGGGCTCCTTCCTGCTGGCCGGCGGCACCAAGGGGAAGAGATATTCCCTTCCGAATGCGGAGATTCTGATTCATCAGCCCTCCGGCGGTACCGAGGGACAGGCCAGTGACATGCTGATTGCTGCGAAGCATATTGAGAGGATGCGCGAGCGGCTCAATCGCATTCTGGCGCAGAATACCGGCAGAACCTATGAGGATCTGTGCCGTGATACGGACCGCGATAACTGGATGACGGCAGAGGAAGCTCTGGAATACGGGCTGATCGATCATATTTATACGACGCGCAAGGAAATCGAGGACGCATTCCGGGGTGCATGAGCGACGCCGGCGGCAGATGTACCGACAGACGCTGCGCAGATCACCGCGCCCGTCTGCGAAGACATCACAATGGATGAGAGTGAAAGAGATAGGCTATGACAAACGGAAATAACAGAATGGCTCCGCCCAGAAGGTGCTCCTTCTGCGGAAGGGCAGAGAATGAGGTTCACAAACTGATTTCAGGTCCCAATGGCGTCTATATCTGCAATGAGTGCGTTGATATCTGCAGTGAGATCATCGATGAGGACGACGCGCGAAATGCACAGGGACAGGATTCTGCAGAAGGTGAGCTGAGCGAGAAGGATGTCAACCTGATGAAGCCTGCCCAGATCAAGGAATTCCTGGATCAATATGTCATTGGGCAGGATGAAGCGAAGCGGGTTCTCGCGGTGTCGGTTTATAACCACTACAAGAGGATTGTCGGCCGGAACGAGGATCAGGATCCGGAGGATGCAGAGGTAGAGCTGCAGAAATCCAATATTCTGATGCTGGGGCCCACCGGTTCGGGAAAGACCTATCTGGCGCAGACGCTTGCACGGCTTCTGAACGTTCCGTTTGCCATTGCGGATGCGACCACATTGACCGAAGCGGGATATGTGGGCGAGGATGTGGAGAATATCCTGCTGAAGCTGATTCAGGCCGCGGACTACAACATTGAACGCGCCCAGCTCGGGATCATCTACATTGACGAGATTGATAAAATTTCCAAAAAAGGCGAGAATGTTTCCATTACACGGGACGTTTCGGGCGAGGGCGTGCAGCAGGCTCTCCTGAAGATTGTGGAGGGAACCGTGGCTTCCGTACCGCCGCAGGGTGGGAGGAAGCATCCGCAGCAGGAGCTGATTCAAATCGATACCAGCAACATTCTGTTCATTTGCGGCGGTGCCTTTGACGGTCTGGATAAGATCATCCATGAGAGAACCGACTATCGCTCCATGGGCTTCAATGCTTCTGTGTCCGAAAAGGAAGAGAAGGATCTGGGGAGCGTTTTGAAGGAGGTCGTTCCGCAGGATCTGATGAAGTTCGGACTGATTCCGGAATTCATCGGAAGAGTTCCTGTGGTTGTAACATTGGACGGTCTGGATGTGAATGCGTTGGTCAGCATCCTGAAGGTTCCGAAGAATGCGCTGGTAAAGCAATACAGAAAGCTTTTCCATTACGATGGCGTAGAACTGTCCTTTGAGGATGATGCGCTGAGGGCGATTGCGGAGATGGCGGTGGAGCGCAAGACCGGTGCGAGAGGACTTCGCTCGATTGTGGAACGCGTCACGATGGACGTGATGTATTCCATTCCGTCGGATGATACGGTAGAGGAGTGCATTGTGACCAAGGATGCAGTCCTCGGAAAGGGACGTCCCATTCTCGTACATTGTGACGGGAGCAGGACGGAGGCAGAGGCCTCGTAGGAGAGCATGGTAATCAAGAACGTAAACCTGGAAACCGTGTGCGGCATCACCAGTAAGCTCCCGCACCATACCCTGCCGGAGTTCGCCTTTGCGGGGAAGAGCAATGTAGGGAAATCCACATTGATCAACGCATTGATGAACCGCAAGAGCTATGCCAGAACCAGCGGGAAGCCGGGGAAAACCCAGACGATCAATTATTACAATATCAATGACGCGTTGTATCTGGTAGATCTTCCGGGGTACGGCTATGCGACGCCGGGAGTGGAGATCAAGGCCCAGTGGGGGACCATGATCGAGAATTACCTTCATACCAGCGATACTCTGCGGGCGGTTTTCCTTCTCGTGGATATCCGGCATGATCCCTCGGATGATGATGCGTTGATGTTCGACTGGGTGATACACAACGGGTTTGTTCCTATCATTGTGGCGACCAAGGCGGACAAGCTCAAGCGCAGCCAGCTTCCAAAGGCGCTCGCCAATGTAAAAAATGTTCTGCAGAAAAAGAGCGCGGTGGGGCAGGAAATTTCCGTGGAGGTGATTCCCTTTTCCGGATTGTCAAAACAGGGAAGGGATGAGATTCTGGAGCGCATTGATGCGCTGTGTCTGCAGGAAGCAAAGACGCACACATCGTAGTTTTGTTCATTGCAGAATATCTGCGTACGTTGCTGCATAGAAGCTGCGGGATAGAAGTTGCGGCAGGAAGGATGAGCGATGAAGGAGAATCGTGCGGAACAGGAAGTTCGAAATGCATTAAAGATTGCGAAAACCAATAAGTTTATCGGGGCTGTCTGCCTCATTGCATTGGGGCTGGTGCTGTTCGTCTGGTCGGATACCGCCATCAATATGATCTGCAAGGTCATCGCGGCCCTGATTGCCGTGGTCGGCATTGCCGTGGTGATCGCCTTTTTCTTCGGAAGATCCAGGGTGTACGGCAGCAGTGCGGGACTCTTCGGCGGCGTTACCATGCTGGTCATGGGAATGTATCTGTTCTTCCGCCCGGAGGTGCTGGCTTCTCTTGTGCCCACCATCATCGGTTTGATTGTGCTGGTCACCGGCCTGGTGGATCTCTCGGAGAGCATCCGGATTGCCAGACAGAAGTCCGGCGGGGCCACGGCGGCCGTGGTGATTGCCGCCCTGGAGATTATCCTCGGCGTGGTTTTTGTCATTCATCCGATGTTCATTGAGAATATCCTCATGAAGCTGATGGCCGTTGTGCTCGTGGCAGACGGGGTTTCGGATATCTGGATCATGTTCCAGCTGGGCAAGGCGGAGAAGCCGCTGGAAGCGGTTGCAGCCGTTGCCCGCGGGGAGTATGAAGAAGGCGTGGTAACACCCTTATCCTCTCCGTCCGCTGCCGCAGGGGCAGGGGATCCGTCGGAAGGTTATACGACGATTCCGCGGCATGGGAGTGTGTCTGCAGATGCCGCTGCAAAGGAGACGGATGCCGTTGCTCCTGCGTCAACCGACACCGAACCGGCACGGGATGTGACCGGGGACGAGTCGAGCGCTCCGCAGCAGAGGACGAAGGAGCCGCAGAACGATATTGCCGCCGACGCGGCCGACGCCGGTGTGCATCTCAATTGACGGCAGCGGTCTATAATGACGAAGCTGATTTCAGCGCCTGAACGTAACCGTTCAGGCGCTTTTTAGATTTTCTTCAGAAAAAAGAGCGGGCAGCGGAATTGACAGCAAAAGTGTTTGTGTTATAGTTGCAATAGAACAAACAAGACAATCGACCGGCCGGAAGGAGAGCCCCGGGAATGAAATCTCCTCCGGTCGATGCATTTCATGACGCTGCAGCGGGACTGCGGCAGAAAGGCGGGAATATATGAACATTCAGAAATTCACACAGAAATCCATGGAATCCATTCAGAACGCGCAGAATCTCGCGGTGGAATACGGAAATCAGCAAATTGATCAGGAGCATCTTCTGTATTGCCTTCTGACCGTGGAGGACAGCCTGATTCGAACCTTGATTGAGAAGATGGGAATCGATCCGGGGACCTTTACGACACGCTGCGAAAATGCCGTGAAGGTGCTGCCGAGGGTTTCCGGTGACAACGTACAGACCTATGTCAGCGGATCGCTGAATAAGGTGCTGGTAAGTGCGGAAGAGGAGGCCGGAAAGCTCGGCGATGAGTATGTCTCGGTGGAGCATATTTTCCTGGCCATGATTCACCACGCCAATCATTGCCTGCAGCAGATTTTCAAGGATTTCGGAATCACGAAGGAATCGTTCCTGCAGGCCTTGCAAACGGTGCGCGGCAATCAAAGAGTGACCTCGGATAACCCGGAGAGCACCTATGATACGCTTGAAAAATACGGCGAGGAGCTGGTATCCAAGGCAAGAGAACAGAAGATGGATCCGGTGATCGGCAGAGATGAGGAGATCCGCAGCGTGATTCAGATTCTCTCCCGAAAGACCAAGAACAATCCGGTCATTATCGGCGAGCCGGGTGTCGGCAAAACGGCCATTGTTGAGGGGCTGGCACAGCGAATCGCCAACGGAGATGTGCCCACTTCCCTCAGGGATAAGAAAATTTTCTCTCTGAACATGGGCTCTCTTGTGGCCGGTGCCAAGTACCGCGGCGAGTTTGAGGAGCGCCTGAAGGCCGTTCTGGATGATGTAAAGGCCTCGGAGGGCGGCATCATTCTGTTCATCGATGAGCTGCACACCATTGTGGGCGCCGGAAAGACAGAGGGCGCCATGGATGCCGGCAATATGCTCAAGCCCATGCTGGCACGAGGAGAGCTGCATTGCATCGGAGCGACGACGCTGAACGAGTACCGGGAGTATATTGAAAAGGATGCGGCATTGGAACGCCGGTTCCAGCCGGTGATGGCCAATGAACCCACCGTGGAGGACTCCATCTCCATTCTGCGCGGTCTGAAGGAGCGATACGAAACCTTCCACGGCGTGAAAATAGAGGACAATGCTCTGGTTGCCGCGGCGGTTCTCTCGGATCGGTACATCAGTGACCGTTATCTGCCCGACAAGGCCATCGATCTGATGGACGAAGCCTGCGCCCTGATTAAGACGGAGCTGAATTCCATGCCGACGGAGCTGGATGAGATGAAGCACCGCCTCGATCAGATGCGGATTGAAGAGATACAGCTGGAGAAGGAGGATGACAATCTGTCGAAGGAGCGGCTGACGGAGCTGCAGAAGGATATGGCAGAGCTGAATGACCGCTACAGCGAGGCGACCGCCAGATGGCAGAATGAGAAGGATAAGATCCAGTCTCTGGCAAAGCTTCGGGAAGAGAGAGAGAGCATCAAGGCGCAAATAGAGCTGGCAACCAGAAACGGCGATTTCTCCAAGGTCGGCGAGCTTCAATACGGACAGCTCCCTGCGGTGGAGGCGAGGATTAAGGAAGGTGAGGAGGCTGCGGCCAGAGCTTCGGAAGGAAAGGGAGAGAGTCTGGTACGGGAGAAGGTTACGGAGGAGGAAATCGGACGGATCGTGTCCAAATGGACGGGGATTCCGGTTTCCAAGCTGACCGAGTCCGAACGCAGCAAGACCCTGCATCTGCCGGAGGAGCTGCACCGAAGCGTTGTAGGACAGGACGAGGCGGTAACGAAGGTGGCGGAGGCCATCATGCGGTCGAAGGCAGGCATCAAGGATCCCACAAAGCCCATCGGCTCCTTCCTGTTCCTGGGACCTACCGGTGTCGGCAAGACAGAGCTTGCGAAGGCTCTTGCCAGAGCCTTGTTCGACGATGAGAAGAACATGGTTCGGATCGACATGTCGGAGTATATGGAGAAATACAGCGTATCCAGACTCATCGGTGCAGCACCCGGCTATGTGGGCTATGAGGAGGGCGGACAGCTGACAGAGGCTGTGCGCAGACATCCGTATTCGGTGGTCCTGTTCGATGAAGTGGAGAAGGCGCATCCGGATGTGTTCAATATCCTGTTGCAGGTGCTGGATGACGGTCGTATCACGGATTCACAGGGCAGAACCGTGGACTTTAAGAATACCATCATCATTCTGACGTCCAATCTGGGCGCGCAGCAGATTCTGGCCGATATCGAAGCGCAGGAAAAGAGAACGGGCGGAGAGCGTCCGCAGATTCTGGATGAGAACGGAGCTCCTCTCAGCTTCGACGCGGAGGAACCGGGCATCGAAATCTCGGAGGCGTGCCGCAGTGCCGTAGACGGTATTCTGCGCCAGAGCTTCCGCCCGGAGTTCCTGAACCGGCTGGATGAGATCATCATGTTCCGTCCGCTGACCAAGGGCAACATCGGCGGAATCATCGACCTGATTCTGAAGGATCTGAACGGCAGACTGGCGGATCGTGAGATTACGGTTGCCATGACAGATGCGGCGAAGAGCTATGTTATCGATGCGGCCTATGATCCCAGCTACGGCGCGCGGCCGCTGAAGCGGTATATTCAGAAGAATGTGGAGACCATGGCGGCAAAGCTGATTCTGGAGGATAAGGTAAGTGTCGGGAGCACGATTCGGATCGATGTGAACGACGGATCACTCTCTGCAGAGGTGGAATGACCGGAAGGAGTGACCGGAAGGGGTTATTTGCTGCAGGAGCAGGAAAAAGAGGCGGCGCAGACATCTGTCTGCGCCGCCTTTCTCATGGCGTGTCAGGATCCGCATTTCATTAAAAGGTGACATACCTGCTGGAGGGACGGAACAGACAGTCCTTCGTGATTTCCTTTAAGGAGGAGACACCGCACATCTGCATGGTGGTGGAGAGCTCATTGAACAGCTTATCCGTCAGGAGCTTTACCCCTTCCGCACCGCCTCCGTAAACAGCGGTGACATAGGGCCTTGCAAGGAGCACACCGTCTGCTCCCAGCGCAAGCGCCTTGAACACATCGACGCCGGTGCGGATTCCGCCGTCGACAAGGACCATCATGCGGCCGGCAACAGCATCGGAGATTTCCTCGAGCACCTCGGCGGTGGACGGGGTCTGATCCTGTACCCGACCGCCGTGGTTGGAAACGACGATGGCAGCTGCGCCTGCATCCAGCGCATCCAGAGCACCCTTGACGGTCATAATGCCCTTGATGATGAACGGCTTGCCGGAAGCCTGAATGACCTCGCGGAGCTGTTCCACGGTTTTGCTGCCGGCGGGAGGCGTGAGCCCCTGCAGGAAGGGCAGACCTGCCGCGTCCACATCCATGGCTACGGCAAAGGAATGAGATTCCTCTACCAGCGCGAATTTCTCACGAAGCGTCCCGATATCCCAGGGCTTGATGGTGGGCACACCGGTGCCGTCGTTGCTGCGGATGGAGGCCGTAGCGGCCTTTACCACACCGGGATCGGTGCCGTCGCCGGTAAAAGCGATGATGCCGGCCTCTGCAGCGGCAGGAACGAGAATGTCGTTGTATTGCACATCCGTGAATTTGTCGCCGTAATGAAGCTTGACGGCGCCGACGGGACCCGCCATCACCGGAAGGCGAAGAGTTTTTCCGAAGAAATCAAAGCTTGTGTCCGGTGTCCGGTTCTCGCAGATGGTGTTCATGTTGACACGGATCTTCTGCCATGCCTCATAGTTGCGGATGGCTACGTCACCGATGCCCTTGGCACCGGGACCCGGCATGGTGCTGCCGCAGGCTCGTCCGTTGCACACGGGACAGGCCTTGCAGGAGGGACCGCTGCAGGTGCGGGCGTTAGTCAGAACGTCTTGATATGTCATATTCACTTCCTCCGAATTGCATGGTATTGATATAAGGCGCCGATGGGCAGCCAAGATATTAACAAAGTATAAAACAATTTTTTGGTTCTTGCATTCTCTTACACGCTAGACTATTATAACTACTGTCGATTAGCACTCAACGAAACGGAGTGCTAACAACGCGACAAGACATAGCAGACCATGCTAATGAAGATAGATAAAGGAGGCATTTGCAATGAAGTTGGTACCTTTGGAAGACAGAGTTGTATTGAAGGCGCTGGAGGCAGAGACCACGACAGCATCCGGCATCGTAATTCCCGGAGCAGAGAAGGAAAAGCCGCAGCAGGCAGAGGTTGTAGCTGTAGGCCCCGGCAAGACAGCAGATGACGGCAAGCTGATCGCCATGCAGGTGAAGGTCGGAGACAAGGTTGTATATTCCAAGTATTCCGGAACAGAAGTGAAGCTGGGAGAGGATGAGACCTACACGGTTGTCCGTCAGAGCGACATTCTCGCAATCATGGAATAAACGCACGATAGAATTGAAACAGGAGGCTGAGAATTATGGCTAAGGATTTGAAAATGGGAACAGATGCAAGAGTAGCTCTTGCAGAGGGTGTCAACAAGCTGGCGGATACCGTAAAGATCACGCTGGGACCGAAGGGACGCAATGTTGTGCTGGATAAGAGCTACGGCGCCCCCACAATTACCAATGACGGTGTTACCATCGCAAAGGAAATCGAGCTGGAGGATGAGTTCGAGAACATGGGAGCCCAGATCATTCGTGAGGCTGCTTCCAAGACCAACGATGTTGCAGGCGACGGCACAACAACCGCAACCGTTCTGGCACAGGCCATGATCAACGAGGGCATGAAGAACCTGGCAGCGGGTGCGAACCCGATTGTACTCCGCAAGGGCATGAAGAAGGCAACGGATGCCGCAGTCGAGTCCATTAAGAACATGAGCACCACGGTGAAGGGAAAAGAGGACATCGAAAAGGTTGCCACCATTTCCTCCGGCGATGCAGAGGTCGGCAAGATGATCGCAGATGCGATGGAGAAGGTTTCCAAGGATGGCGTCATTACCATTGAGGAATCCAAGACGATGCTGACAGAGCTGGATCTTGTGGAAGGAATGCAGTTTGACCGCGGCTATATCAGCGCCTACATGGTGAACGATACGGAGAAGATGGTTGCAAACCTCGAGGATCCGTACATCCTTATCACGGACAAGAAGATTTCCAACATCCAGGATATTCTGCCGGTACTGGAGCAGATCGTGAAGATGGGGGCAAAGCTTCTCATCATTGCCGAGGATGTGGAAGGAGAGGCTCTGACCACTCTGATCGTCAACAAGCTCCGCGGAACCTTCGATGTTGTTGCCGTGAAGGCACCCGGCTACGGCGATCGCAGAAAGGCTATGCTGGAAGACATTGCCATTCTTACCGGCGGCCAGGTGATTTCCGCTGATCTTGGTCTTGAGCTTAAGGATACGACCATTGAGCAGCTGGGCCGTGCAAAGAGCGTAAAGGTGGAGAAGGAGAACACCACCATCGTTGACGGCGAGGGCAACAAGAACGATCTGCATGATCGGATCGAGCAGATCAAGAAGCAGATTGCAGACACCAAGTCGGATTTCGACCGTGAGAAGCTGCAGGAGCGTCTTGCCAAGCTCAGCGGAGGTGTCGGTGTGATCCGCGTCGGCGCAGCCACAGAGACCGAGATGAAGGAAGCCAAGTATCGCATGGAGGACGCGCTGAATGCCACCAAGGCAGCAGTAGAGGAAGGCGTTATCTTCGGCGGCGGCTCTGCTTACATCCACTCCCAGAAGGCAGTTGAGGGCGTGCTGGAAGGACTCTCCGGCGATGAGAAGACCGGTGCACGCATCGTTCTGAAGGCTCTGGAGGCTCCGCTGTACAACATCGCGGCAAACGCAGGATTGGATGGATCCGTCATCGTCAACAAGGTGAAGGAGTCCGAGGTAGGCATTGGCTTTGATGCATACACGGAAGAGTATGTCAACATGATGGATGACGGTGTTCTGGATCCGGTGAAGGTTACCCGGAGCGCACTGCAGAATGCCTGCTCGGTTGCATCGACGTTCCTGACGACAGAGGCGGCCGTGGCCAACATCAAAGAGCCTGCACCGGCTGCTCCGGCCCAGGGCGCAGGTATGGGATACTAAAAAGCCCGGAAATACAAGGAAAATTGGACTTGCCAGCGCAAGCCATAAGGAAAGAGGAGGCGGGTTACACCGTCTCCTCTTTTTTTGTTGCAAAGGTCCAATGAATATCTACGTGATCCGGATAGAGTACGACCTTATCAATCAGCGTTCGAAGAATTTGCCGCTTCTCCTGAAGCGTTCCGGAAGAAAAAACAGATGAAAAGGATGCCAGGGCATCAATAGCATCATCTGCAGAGAGTGCAGCACGGGAAGGGGATTCTTCTGCGAGACTGGAGGACAGCTTTTCCTGCTCCTGATGCAGATCATCCATCCGGCTCTTGATCATCTGCAGATCAATGCCGCCGATCTGGTACAGATCAACCAGCTTACTCTCCTGGCGGCGCAAATCAGCCAGGCGCGAGCGGATTGCCTCAGCAGCTTCGGAAGAAGAAGCGGAAGCGGCAGCAGGAGCAGCGGCCCGGCGGATCAGCTCAGGATCCACAGAGAGCTTTTGCACCTCTGCAGTAACAAGCCGGTCCAGATCCTGCACCGGGATTCGGACGCCGCCGCCATGAGAACAGCGGTAAACTCTTTTCATGGGAGCGTCAGGCGCCGAATGCTTACCATGATTGCGCCACGACTTTGTGTGACAGTGAGCGCCGCACTGGCCGCAGAAGATCATACCGGTGAGCAGCTGTGAGCCTTTGAAATTCTGCGAGAAGGTTCCGGCGGTAGTACCCAGATACAGATCATATTTCCGCTGTACATGGTCGAAAGTATCCTGGTCAATAATCGCTTCATGAGTACCGCGGTACCATTTGCCGGAGAAGCTGACCTCGCCGACATAAATCCGGTCTCTTAGAATACGGGAAACCGTAGACACGTGGGACCAATCGCCGTATCTGGTCGTATAGCGATCATGCATATAGCTGCAGATTTCTTTTAACGTGGAGCCTTCGAGGAACAGAGAGAAGATTTTCCGAACCTGCGCAGCTTCATACTCATCAATGGCGAGCGTCTGCTTGTCCGATCCGGCAGCCTTGGCATAGACATAGCCGATCGGCGGGCGAGATCCACCGGCAAAATAACCTGCCTTGGCGCGTCCGATCCGGCCCATTGTCATGCGTTCCGTGATCTGATCACGCTCCAGCTGAGCGAAGACAGACAAGATACCGATCATTGCCCGGCCGAAGGGACTCTGCGTGTCGAAATTCTCACACATCGACACAAGGCCGACGTGGTTGGCATTGAAAATATCTTCGATAAGATACAGGGTATCTTTTTGAGATCGTGAGAGTCGGTCTAACTTGTACACAAGCACAGCGTCAAAAAGGCCATAGGAGCAGTCACGTATAAGCTGCTGAATGGCGGGGCGCTGGAGCTTCGCACCGGAATAGCCAGGATCTGAATACACATGCGCGACTTTCCAATCATGAGCTGCACAGAATATTGATAACCTAGATTGCTGTTCACCGATGGAGTAGCCTTCTGCGGCCTGCTCCTGCGTGGATACCCGGCAGTAAATCGCAACAGATTTCATAGTTCACCTCCGAAAAAGAGCGCAAAAATAGCGCTGAATTTGCGTCAGCGCTCCGGAGATGGTACCATGTGAAAGATTCTTGCAGGAATCATGGTGCTCTCCGGAGTACAGGCCGCCTCAGTACGCCAATACTGGGGCGGTTTTTGTGTAAATCAGAGCAATGTCAAAATGGCAGGACAGAAATAGGTGGCGTTCTTCACTTTTTCATCCTTTTGCAAGATACCATTGGCAACGAACTGATCAAGAACGTTGTATAAAGTTCCCTTACTTCCGGGAATGGCATTTTGAATCTGGCTTGTTTTAAAAGCCGGCTTTTTAAACACTTCATCAAGCAAAGGAATTGCATATTTCGAACCAATTCTTGATATGCAGATATCTTTGAAAGTGTTATACATATCGAGTAAAGCTTTCGCTTTTTGAGTATTTAGTTCCGCCTGCTGAATTATTCCGTCAAGGAAATAACAAATCCATGTGCCGTAATCATTGCTTTTAGATACAGCGGATAATTTTTCCAAATAAAGAGACCGGTCTTTTTGAAAGAAGGCACTCATGTAAAAAGTAGGAACGGGAAGTACTCCCCGGTAATAAAGGAAAAGGGGAATAAGTAATCGACCAATTCGACCGTTTCCATCCTTAAAAGGGTGTATCATTTCAAATTGACAATGGATCATAGCAGCTTGAACAAGAAGATCCACCTCGTCGCAATGGATGTATTGTTCAAGATTAGACATATAATCCGGAGTCAAGTCTGGCGGAAGAGGAGTGAACGTTATAGCATCGGAGCTTCCAATATAGTTTTGGGCCGTCTTAAATTCCCCAGGACTTTTGGTTTGTCCTCGGACATTATCCAAAAGTATTTTATGCATTTCCTTTATCAGCCTGACGCATAGAGGAAGCCTGTGCTGCTCGTTATCAGAGTCACCTGAGAAGGTAGCCATTCTGTCTATAGCGTAGTACAAGGAACTCCTGTAATTCATCACTTCTTTCATTTCATCTTTGGGGATAGACACTTTATTACCGGCATCGAAATTGATGAAATCTTCAATGGTAGCATGTGTCCCTTCGAGCTTTGATGAGAGGACAGCCTCTTGTGAAACGAGTGGAGAAATTAGAAGCATAGGGTTGATCGTATTGAGAAGAAATCCTCTGTAAGCTCCTATTGCATTGTTCGCTTTTGCAATGAGACCAATAGTTTCGCTATCAAAAAGATATTGGGATAGATCTATCGGTAGTTTCTGGGGAATGTGTGGAGTTGGAACGTTCTGATAGAATTCTTCTAAATTCATAGGACCTCCTGAATAAATTCTTTGAGCGCGATTCACCATGCGTTTGCTGTAACCAGTTCAATATTTCGTGAAATATTGAACTGTTAGAATGTATAGTTCAATAAATCGGCAAAAATTGAACTATCGCCATAGATAGTTTAACATTTCAAAAAAAGTTGAACTATCGAGATCTTTAAATACGATATCCATAGAAGGAAAGGCCCCTTACCAACTAGTCAATAGGAAAGCCAGTATCATTTTGTTGACGCCAACAATATGATCATGCCTCAAGTCTTGAATCTAATAATCCTGCATCTTTTTTCACTCCAAGAACA
>CAVAUJ010000062.1:0-14662 GCA_963591995.1 Succinivibrio sp. | reverse complement strand
TAGGCGTAGCGGGCTACGCTGAGGATTTTTGACACGTGCAATCAGGAAAAAGGGCCAGTTAGTTTGGCTAGTTATTTAAAAATCGATGTACTAGTACATCGTTTGCAATATAACCGGCCTATAGCCTGCCGGGGATGACCGACACAATTCCGGCGGCCAGCTCCTCGGCCCGTTCCTTCGTCTGTGCCTCCACGCCGACCCGGATCACCGGTTCCGTACCGGATTTGCGGACCAGAAGAGAGCCGTTTCCCGCAAGCTCCTTCCGGAGCTCCTCCAGCAGACGCTGCAGGGCCGGATCCTCCATGGCCGCATCCTTATCCTCCACACGTACCGCGTATTGGACCTGCGGATAGAGCTTTACCGGCTCCGCCAGCTCCGAGAGCTTTTTCTTCCTTGCCAGCATGACCTGCATCACCTTCAACGAGGTGAGGATACCGTCCCCTGTCGTCGCATACTTGCCGAAGATGATGTGTCCGGTCTGCTCCCCGCCGATGCGGTAGCCATATTGCTTCATGGCTTCGTAGACGTATTTATCGCCCACCTCGGTCTGAATGTAATCGATTCCGGCCTCCCGCAATGCGGTGAACAGACCGTAATTGGACTGCGCCGTTGCTACCACGGTGTTGTCCAGGAGCTTGCCACGCTCCTTCATGTAGACGGCATACAGATACAGAATGTGATCTCCTGTCACCGCCTGTCCCTTTTCATCCACCGCAAGGCACCGGTCCGCATCCCCGTCATAGGCAAAGCCGACGTCCAGCCGATTCTCCAGGACAAAGCGCTGCAGCTGATCCAGATGGGTGGAGCCGACATTTTTGTTGATGTTAAGGCCGTTGGGATGATCCCCCATGAGGTAGGTCTCTGCCCCCAGCGCGTTGAATACCGCCTTCGCAATCGACCAGCTGCCGCCGTTGGCGCAGTCCAGTCCCACCTTGACCCCGCGGAAATCATATACGCCGAGAGAAATCAGATAGCCGATGTAGCGGTTGCGTCCCGCGATATAATCCACGGTTGTTCCGATGGCATCTCCCACCGCAAACGGGAGGCTCTCCCACTCTTTGCCAAAGCAGCAAAAGGGCGGCGCGCCCGCTCCGGCCAGGACATGATCCAGCCAGGCCTCAATCAGAGAGATGACCTCCGTTTCCATCTTCTCTCCGCGGCGATTGACCAGCTTGATGCCGTTGTCATGAAACGGATTATGGCTTGCCGTAATCATGACGCCGCAGTCGAAGCGGTCCACTCTGGCAATGTAGCTGACCGACGGTGTCGTCGTCACATGGAGCAGATAGGCATCCGCACCGCTTGCCACCAGTCCGCCCACCAGAGAATATTCGTACATATAGCTGGACCGGCGAGTGTCCTTGCCGATCACAACACGCGCCGGTCCGTCCTCGCCCGCTTCCCGCTTCTTTTCACCGTAATACCAGCCCAGAAACCGGCCGATTTCAAATGCATGCACGGCGGTCAGATCCACACCGGCCTCTCCGCGAAAGCCGTCTGTTCCGAAATATTGGCCCATCTTCCTCCCCGTTCCACAGAATTACCGGTGCATCTCACCGCTTCTGTACAGCTTTATGGTTTCCGATACCACATCCTCCCAGCCGTATTTGCTGCAGATATAGTCCGCTGCTCCCTCACGGTAAGCGGTTACCTTCTCCGGGTGATCCAGCAGCTCCTGCAGCTTCCCGCGCAAATCGGCGACATCGCCCTTGCGAAAGGCCGGCGCATGGTCCTCCACAACCTCCGTGCTCTCACGAATGTCGGAGATCAGACAGCAATTGCCGTAGCTCATTGCCTCCAGAAGGCTTACCGACATTCCCTCCACATCCGACGGCAATGCGAAAAGATAGGCATTGGACAGCAGCTCTGCCAAGGTGTCCCCCTCCACCAGTCCGGCAAGAATCACGCGGTCATCCTGCGCCGCCAGCTCCCGGATCTCCTCGTAATACTCCTTTGCGTTGGAGGGGCCGCCGGCCAGCAGGAGCTTTTTGTCCGTGTGCACGCCCGCAAAGGCCTCCAGAAGATAATGCAGTCCCTTTTCCGGAACGATGCGGCACAGCGTCATGATATAGCCATCTGTCTGCAGTCCCCAGCGCCTTGTGATCTCTTCCGCCGCGATCCTCTCCGGTCTGGTAATGCCGTTGGAAATGTAATGGGTCTCTCTTCCGTATTCCCGCAGAAAATACTCCTGCAGGTTCCTCGAGAGAACAATGATTTCATCGGCATGGCGAACCGCCATGTGCTCCCCGGCCTTCAGCATCCTTGAGGCAAAATGTCCCCATTTGGCCCTTTGCCAGTCCAGGCCGTGGATGGTTGCCACAACCCGGATTCCGAACAGCTTCGGCAGCCAGCACAAAAGGCAGGGCCCCTCTGCGTGAAAATGAATCACGTCATATCCGCCGAAAAGGGCGCGAAGGGCGGCAAAGCCGGAATATACGATGGCATTGAGCTTGCCGTTGCTCACCGTCGGAACCGTGATGATGCGGATTCCGTCCCGATACCATCCGCGCTTGCCGGGCACGCGTTCATAGTCCCTCTTCGGAACAATCGTATAGCCGGACCGGTTGTAGCAATCCACCTGCATTCCGAGATCCCGGAAGCGCTTCGCCAGTTCCCAGACAACGACCTCCACACCGCCTTCTCTGGACGGAACCCGTTTCTGTCCGATCATTGCAACCCGAAAAGGTTTTTCCTGTTTGTTATCCTTCATTCTATCCTTATCCGCGCGGCCGTTTGCATCCAGCCAGGTACATCGATTCTGAAATAACCGGCCTAACCGACCGGCCCTTTTTCCGCAAAGCGCATGGAAGCCATCATCCGCCGATACATTTCTTCCAGACCGACCTCCGGCTCCCAGCCGAGCCTGCGCAGCCTGGAGGCGTCCAGCAGGAGCTTTACATCCGCCGCGTAGCCATAGCAGTTCTCCTCCGGAATGTCGTAAACCACCCGGATCCTTCCTCCTGCCAGCTTCCCGGCCACCATCTCCGCCATTCCGGCTATGGTGGTATGCGTGCTCTCATTCGAAACATTGTACGCTTCCATCGCCCTGCCCTTCAGCGCGATGGTCAGAATTCCGCGAACACAGTCCCCGGTGTAGCAATAGTTTCCCTCCGAAAGTCCCCGCGTGTGCAGGACGATATTCTCCCCTGCCATGGCACTCCTTGCAAACTGTGCGAACACGCGGTTCTCCCACGGAAGAATTCCCGCTCCGAAGGTCTGCGACAGCCTCGCGATCTTAACCTCCAGCCCGTACTCCTTCCCATAGCCGATGCACAGGTTCTCGCACATCCGCTTGCTCTCCGGGTAGTTGGAGCGAACCTTGGTCAGATCCAGCCATCCGAGCCGGTCTTCCGTTGCCCTGGTGCTGCCGCTCTCCTCCAGGCTGCCGTACATCTCCATGCTCGAAAGATAGACAAAGCAGGATGCACCGCCCGCTCTTGCATAGTCCAGAACATGTTTGGTTCCTTCAATGGCCGTCAGAATGGTTTCCACCGGCTGTTCCACCATGGTTCTCGACGCCGTGACGGCTGCGCCGTGGATCACAAGATCGACCGCCGCATCCTCCGCAGGAATTGCCTGCGTAATGTCCGCCTCAAGGAAGGAGACATCGTCCCGCTCCATGAATGCCGCGCCGTAAATTCTCTTTGCCTTTTCTCTGCTCCGCAAAATGCCGCAGATGTGCATTCCCGCATCGTGCCGGCGGTTCATACATGCGAGCGCACGAATGAGCCAGGATCCCACAAGCCCCGTAGCACCGGTAACCGCAATACGCTTTCCGCGCAGTCCCTCCAGCAGCAAGGCATCATCTGCCACGCGTTCCAGATCCTTCTGCAGAACGGGATCTGCGGTCTCCTGTCTGTTGTCCTTCATGTATGGCCTCCCTGCGTCCGATTCCGATCAAAGTGCCGCACATTCCTTTACAAGCCAGTCTCTCTCCTCATCCTCCAGATAGGGAGAAATCTTCTCCACCACCTGTCGGTGATAGTCATTCAGCAGCTTTTTCGTATCCGGTGTCAGCAGCTGCGGATCGAGCAGCTCCCGATCAAGCGGAACATAGGTCAGCGGCTCAAAGCAAAGGAAATGACCATCCGTTGTGGTGCCCCACTCCTTGCACAAAAGAATGGTTTCGATCCGGATGCCGTATTGACCGCCCTTGTACACGCCGGGTTCATCCGACACCACCATCCCCGGTGCCAGCGGTGTTGTATCCGCCGCCGCACGCGCTCTCCAGCGCAGGCTGTGCGGTCCCTCGTGCACATTCAGAAGATAGCCGATTCCGTGTCCCGTGCCGCATTTATAATCCATGCCGCGCCGCCACATCGGCTCCCGCGCCATGATATCCAGACTCATTCCGTTGCAGCCTTCCAGGAATACGGTCCCCATCATCTGCAGCTGTGAGATGGCTGTCAGCGTATAGCTCTCCTTCATCTCCTCGCTGACCGGTCCAAGAGACATCGTCCTCGTCACATCCGTCGTGCCCCGAAGGTAGTGTCCGCCGGAATCCACGAGCAGCATTCCCTCGGGCTGCAGCTGTGCTCCGCCGTTTTCGTCCGGCTCATAGTGCATCATCGCAGCGTTCGGACCGTAGGCCGAAATCGTGCCGAAGGAGAGCTCCACATAATCCGAAATGCCTGCTCTCATGCGATCCAGCTGTGCTGCCGCGGATCCCTCCGTCAGGGAAGCTCCCTCCCGGATGCTCTTCTTGAGCCAGAAGATGAATTTCGTCAGAACCGCGCTGTCCTCAATGTAGATGTCCTTGAAATTACGGATCTCTGTCTCGTTGCGGATCGCCTTCATATATTCCAGCGGGCTCGAAGACTCCAGCAGCTCACTGCTGCCGCCTTCTGCAGCTGCGGCAGCCAGGGCATAGCTGGCATTCTCCGGATCAATCCACATCCTGCATTTCCCGGCTTCTCCTCTCGGAAGGCCGAAGGAATCCCCCTTTGCCAGATCCGGCAGAAATGCCGCATAGGAACGCAGCTCCACCGCATTGGCCTCTGCATATTCCCGCAGCTCGGGCGTCACTTCCTTTTCCTGAAGATACAGAACCGCCCGGTCCCGTGTCACCACCGTGTAGGAAAGGGCAACCGGATTGTACTCCACATCGTTGGCCCGAATGTTGTACAGCCACATGATCTCATCCAGCTTGCCGCTGACATAGGCATCTGCCTTTTGCGCGGCCATTTCCTGCCGCAGCCTTTCCAGCTTGGACGCTGTCGTCTCCCCGGCATATTTGTCGGCATCCAGAAGGAACACCGAGGTGCAGGGCAGCGACGGCCGGTCCTCCCAGGCCTGCGCCGCAAGATCCTCCCCCGTGAGGAAGGTAATTCCCTTCGGCGAAAGAAGCTCTGCCAGCTCCGCTCCCTCTTTTCTCGTGATGCATCTGCCGTCAAAGGCAAGCACGGCATTTTCCGGCATCACCTCCTGCAGCCACGCATGGAGTGTCGGTACCCCCGGCTCTCCCATCCGCATCAGCTCTACGCCGCTGCCCTCCAGCTCCGCAGCCGCCTGAATGAAATAGCGTCCGTCGGTCCAGAGTGCCGCCTCTTCCGGGCGCACAGCCAGTACGCCGGCCGAACCGGTAAACCCGCTGTAGTGCTCCCTTGCCTTAAAGCAGGGTGCCACGTATTCCGAATTATGATAATCCGCCGTGGGAATCAGCAGCGTGTCTACTCCCCGCTCCTTCATCACAACGCGCAGCTTCGCAAGATTCTGCGCCGCTTCCCTTCCGTTCATTGCATGCTCCTTTCTGCAGCTTCTGTATCCTTCGCACCGCATCCTTCGATTGCGTTCCCGGCTTTAGCGAAGACCAAGGAAGCGATCCACCTCGGCCGTCATTGCCTCCACCTCTTTGCCGCAAACCGTGGTATGACGGACCTCCGCATCCCGAAGGCCGGACACGGCTGCGGGAACGGCAACGCCGCTGATCTTTGAGAGCGCATCCGCCAGCTCCAGATCCGGCAGATCGTGGGGCTGTCCCAGCGCCGACATCACAGAGGTTTCAAATTTGAACGGCGAAGCGGTAGAAACGATCACGGTCTTCGTCGTATCACCGGTCTCCTTTCGGTATTGGCCGTAGACGGCAGACGCCACGGCGGTGTGCGGATCGATGACGTACCGATCCTTTTCATAGCGCGTGCGGATCTCCTCCGCGGTTTCCTCCTCCGAGGCCCAGCCGCCGTAGAAATCCGACAGCTGCTCCCGCATCGCATCGCTGATATGGTAGCGGCCATCCTCCGTTAAATTCTTCATGAATGCGGCATTGGCCCCGGCATCGTTTCCCGCGATATGGAAGATCAGGCGCTCCAGATTCGAAGAAATCAGAATATCCATGGAGGGAGAAGACGTCAGAACAAATGCCCGGTTCCGGTCATACTCGCCGGTCCGGAAAAAGTCGAACAGCACCTTGTTGCTGTTCGAAGCACAGATCAGCCTGTGAACCGGAATCCCCAGCTTCATGGCATAGTAGCCCGCCAGAATATTGCCGAAGTTTCCCGTGGGTACCACGAAGTTCACCGGATCCTTTGTCTGCAGTCTGGTATAGGCCCAGACATAGTACGCGATCTGCGGCACCAGACGACCGATGTTGATGGAATTGGCCGATGAGAACTGAAAGCCTGCCGCGGCCAGCTTCTCCTTCTGCCGGGGATCTGTGAAAATCTTCTTCACACCGCTTTGTGCGTCGTCAAAATTGCCGCGGATTGCGATGACACAGGTGTTGTCGCCCTTCTGCGTCACCATCTGCCGCTCCTGAATGGACGATACCCCGTCCTTGGGATAGAACACAATGATCCTCGTCCCCGGTACATCGGCAAAGCCGGCCAGCGCTGCCTTTCCGGTATCGCCGGAGGTTGCGGTCAGAATGACAATTTCCTTCTCCTCATGGTTCTTTCGCGCCGCCGTGATCATCAGATGCGGCAGAATGGAAAGTGCCATGTCCTTAAAGGCAATGGTCGCTCCGTGGAACAGCTCCAGATACTGTGCCCCGTTGGCTTCCTTCAGCGGTGCGATCACCGGCGTATCGAATTTATCATCGTACGCTGCCGCGATGCAGGCCTTGAGCTCCTCCTCGGTATAATCGGTCAGGAACAGCTTCATCACCTCATAGGCGACCTGCTGATAATTCATGCCGGCCAGAGCCTCCAGTGTGACATCCAGCTTCGGAAGCTCCGTCGGAACGAACAATCCGCCGTCATCCGCCAGCCCCTTCAGAATCGCCTGTGAGGCCGTAACCTTCTCGTTGTCGCTGCGTGTGCTGCGATACAGGATTTCCATACTCTCTTCGCTCCTCTTCTGTTCTCTGTGTGTCTATGGTGTGTCTATGTGTCTGCGTGCCGTATTGCCTGCTCCGACTCATTTCCCGGAGGATCCGCCTCCGGATTGGTTCTGGGCCTCTGCCTCCGCATAGGCCTGCCGCAGCAGCGTATCATCGCCGGTATAGCGGGCTGCCTCCAGCCCTCTCGCCTCTTTTTCGATGATCTCCTGGAACCGGAGAAATTCCTCATCCATCTCCTTCATGGTTCTCTCCGGATTCCGGTCCTCTGCGGCTGCGCCCTTTCCTTCCGTCAACGAAGCTGCCGGTCGTTCCTGCATACCTGAAGTCGGTGCCCCGGTCTCCCCGGATACCGCTGCGGAAGGCTTCCCTTCGGTTTTCCTCCCGTTGTCCCTCTTCCTCGCCCTCAGCTCACGGATCACCCATTTGTGGGCCGAATAACCAAAGGGCTTCGGTGCAAACCTTCGGTCCAGCAAAGGTCGCAGCAGATTGACCAGGAGCAATGCATATACAACGCCGTCCTCATTCAGACCGAATTGGCGAAAGGCGAACACTCCGGCTCCCAGAAGGATACCATACCAGATTCTGGCCGCTCCGGAAACCGGTGTCGTCGTATAATCCTGCGCCATAACAAAGCATGTGAACAGAAAACTCCCGCCGCACAGCTGGATTGCCAGCGTATAAGGGGAAAGCCCGTACCTTCCGATCAATACGTAGCCGACCGAAAAGGAAAGGATTGCCGCTGCAGGAATCATCAGATCGATGAGCCCCAGCAGGAACAGAACCGCTGCCGTCACCAGCACCGCAATCGCAGAGGCCGTCCCGATGCACCCTGCAACATTTCCCGTCAGCATGTCCAGCAGCTCCGGTGTCTCTCCGCTTTGCAACAGCTCCAGGGGCGGCAAAGCCGTGTAATTCCATGAGGTTACATCCAGCATCATGTCCCTGCAAACGAGCAGAAGGACACATTTGGCTGCCATCGCAGGATTCAACAGATTGTGGCCGAGGCCCCCGCAGATGTTTTTGAACACGACAATGGCCATGGCCGCCATGGCAGCAGCCGCCCAAAGAGGCGCCGCCGGCGGCAGCAGCAGCCCGCAGATCAGCCCGGAAACCACACAGGAATAATCCATGACCGAGGACTGCCGCTTCCTCCAGATCAGACCGCAGACAAGCTCACTGACAATTGCCGCCGCCACCGCACTGCCGATCAGAAGTGCAGCATGAAAACCATAGTGATAAATTCCGACCCCCGCGCACGGGAGGAGGGAAAGGACGACCAGGTACATCAGGTCTGCCGTGGTAACGCGGGAACGCACGTAGGGTGCCATGCCAAAGGGCCTGTACTCACTGCTCCTCATCCCTGATACCTCCTTGCATACTCTCCGGCCAGTTCGTTGTTCTGCAGACTGGCGCGCTTCATGGCGCCGATTTCCCCGGCCAGATCAATGCGTGCCGGACATACGTAGCTGCAGCAGCCGCAGTCGCAGCACTCCAGTCCCGCGTGTTCCACGAAGGCCGGCTTATTGTTGGACCGGACATCCCGGATCAGCTGCATCGGAACAATCTGATTGGGGCAGACCTGTGTGCAGCGCCTGCATCGAATGCACGGTGTCTCCTTCTGCGCATGGACCTCCTGGATCGGCAGGCAGACAAGCGCCGAGGAAAGCTTTGTGACCGGCGCGTCCATGTTCGTGATTCTCACGCCCGTGAGCGGCCCGCCGGAAAGGAATAAGGTGGTGCTCTCCTTGCAGAATCTGCGAAGACCGCCGGCCTCTTCGAGAACGTCCCGATAGGTGGTGCCGCAGGGCACGCGCAAATTGCACGGAGCTGCCGCACTTGTCCCCGAAACGGTGATGACCCTGCTGCAGAGCGGTTCGCGCAGGAGTACCGCCTGATTAACGGCAATCAGCGTCCCGGCATTCAGCACAAGACAACCGATTTCATAGGGCAGCATTTTCGCATTCAATGTTCTGCCGGTAATGGCATGAATCAGCTGGCGCTCCGATCCCTGCGGGTATTTGTCCTTGCATTGCCGCACGAAAATTCTGGGATTGTTGATGAGAAGCTCACGCAGAATCCGATATCCCTCCCGGTTGGATTCCGCAACCGCAATGATCCCCTTGGCCTTCGGAAACACGCTCAGCAGTATGGCCAGGCCTCCGATCAGCTCCCACGGCTCCTCCAGAATCCTCCTGTAATCTCCCGTCAGATACGGCTCGCATTCCACGCAATTGGCAATGACCGTATTGACCATGGTTTTGCCCGCACTCATCAGCTTGTAATGCGTCGGCAGCCCGGACCCGCCAAGGCCTACGATGCCCGCATCCCGAATGGCCGAGAGAATATCCTGTCTGGTCATCCCGGACGGATCCGGGGGCTCCTGCCGCGGAATCTCCCGGAGCAGACCGTCATTGTCAATGACAATGGAATTCTTCGGCACTCCCGTTTCGTCGGGAATCTCCTCCACCGACGTCACCCTTCCCGAAACCGAAGAGAAAATATTGGCCGAGAGCTCCCCGTCTGCCCGTGCAATCAGCTGCCCCGCACAGACATACTCCCCTGGCTGAACGACAGGAATCGCCGGCGCACCGATGTGCTGCTGCAGCGGAAAGAACAGCTCGCCGTCCGGCGGCTCCATGTCCCGGATCCTTTTGCCGCGGGAAAGCTCCTTTCCGGAATAAGGGAAAATACCTCCCATAAATGTCGATCTTGCCATGCGTTGCTCCTAAACATTACCTTAATACGGATCAATCAGCTCATTATACTGTTTCTTCGTTCTATGCGTCCACAACCTTGCAATCCTTCACCACGAACTGCAGACGCTCTTTTCCTTTCCAGGAATTGATCTTCGGCTCATACACGATGTTGCAGCGTGCCGCCCGGGAACGCAGCGGCTCCGGCAGCTCCTCCTCCGGCAGGAACCATACCAGCTCATACGGTCTTCCTTCCTCATCCGTTCCCTCCAGCCGTATGACATTGTGATTCTTCCCGAAAACCGCACTCTTTCGCAGCACAACATCCCGCATGGCAAAGACGGGCCTCGCGTTGTCCGTCCCGCAGGGCTCCAGCAGGGACAGCTCCCTCACCAGGGAGACCGTGACAAAGGAAAGCGGCAGCACCATGTCTATGTGCAGCACATCCTGCATATCCTCTGTTCCCAGACGGCAGGACTGATTCAGCCGCTCCTCCAGAAGAGCGACATTCTCCTCCCGAAGAGACAACCCCGCCGCCATCTTATGCCCGCCGAATTTCAGGAACAGATCCTTGCAGGCAGAAAGCTCCTCGAACATGTCGTAGGCTTCAATGGATCGGCCGGAGCCCTTCAGGATCCCCTCCTCATCCGAATTCGTCAGAACCAGCACCGGCCGGTGATAGCGTTCCTTCACGCGTCCCGCAATGATGCCCGCCAGCGCCTCGTGGCAGTTCTCCAGGTACAGGACCAGAACCCGGTGCTCTGCAAGCCCGCCATCCGCGGCCGACAGCCCTTCAACCTTCCCGATCGCCTTCTTTACTCCCTCCTCCGTCATGGATTTCCTGCTGTCATTGAGGAATTTGAGCCTCTTTGCCAGATCCATCGCTTTGGTCTTATCCGTCTCCTGAAACAATCCCAGGGCACGGTCCGCGACCTCAAGACGCCCGGACGCATTCAGGCAAGGCCCCAGGACAAACCCGGCATGATAAACCGTCAGTTCCTCCGTTGCCAGGCCGGATGCCTCCAGAAGGCAGCGAAATCCGACGTTGTCCGTGTGCATCAGTTCCTTCAGCCCCGCCTTGACCATGATTCGATTGGGTCCCTGAAGCGGCATAACATCACAGATCGTTGCCAGTGCGGCAAAGCCCAGCAATTCTCTTGCCACGCTCACCGGTTCCGGTTCCGCGGCAGACCTTGGCTGTGCAAGCTCCGGCCTGCCAAGGAGCAGCATCCCCAGCCGGAATACCACCGCTGCCCCGCAGATCTGCGGGAATGCGGTCTCCGGTTCTCCCGTTGCCGGATCCGGAATCCATGGCTCCGCGATGACATCCGCCGGCGGATACAGATACTCCTTTTCCTCTCCCTTCATGGCAAAGGGAATCGCGTGATGGTCCGTTACGATCACCGTCAATCCCGCAGCCTTTGCCTTCCCGAGAGTGTCCGCCGCGGCAATGCCGTTGTCACAGGTGATGATGGTATCCACCCCGTCTGCCACAGCCTCCTCCACCAGCCGGTCGTTGATGCCGTAGCCGTCCCGCAGCCGTTCCGGAATGCGTGCACTGACCTCCCCTCCGAGATAGGAAATCAGGCGCCACAGAATATAGGTGGAACAGATTCCGTCCACATCATAGTCACCGATGATACGGATGCTCTTTCTCTCCAGAATTTTATGCCGCAATACGAATGCCGCATCCTTCAGGCCCGGAATTTTTTCCGGCTCCTCCATATCTGCCATGGTGCCCTGCAGAAACACCTGCATGGCCTCTTTTGTCTCCAGATTCCGATTGCGCATCACGCGGACCGTCACCGGCGAGATCCCAAGCTCTCGTGCAATTCCCTGAAAATCCGCTTTTTTCGCATAGATCATCCATTTTGACATCATCTTCTCCCAAACAGGGCACATACAAAGAGCCTCAGCACCCCGGGTGCAGCGGCCGGATTCCGGAATCACTGTACCCGCAGGAAGCTGAGGCCCCCAATATTCATCCGGCCTGCCGCCGCATAACGATCGCGCTAAATCACGGTCTTTTCGCGCACCTTCTTCTCATGCTCTGCCTTGCGCTCCGCCTGATCCGCGGCCTTTTTCTGACGCGCATATCGTCCGCTGTCATCATGCTTCGGCGGAAATTTCTTCCGGAGCATCAGCCAGAACGAAGAGCTCAGGCAAACGGAAGAGTAGCAGCCCGCCACGATGCCCGCCATAATGGGCAGCGCGAATTCCCGGATGGAGGATACCCCGAGGATATACAGCGTGAACACCATCAGGAAGGTTGTCAGAGACGTAAACAGCGATCTGGTCAGGGTTCCCGTAACAGAGCGGTTCGCCAGCTCCGTAAAATCGGTATCCTTCTTTTTCTTCTCCAGATTCTCGCGAATGCGGTCAAAGATAACGATGGTCGCATTGATCGAGTAGCCCACAATCGTCAGCATGCACGCCACAAAGGTTGTTCCGACGCTGATCCGCAGAACGGCATATACCGTCAGGACCACCAGCACGTCATGTACCAGTGCCAGAATGGCTGCCGCGCCAAGGCGCATGTCCTTGAACCGGAACCAGATGTACACCAGCATCAATGCGAGCGCCACGACAACGGCAATGATCGTATCCCGCTGCATCTCCGAGGAAACCGTAGAGCTGATGGTCTCCGCCTGGATGGCGGTTTCCTCTACCCCGAAATCCTTCATGAGGAGATTGTTCAGCTCCTCACGCTCCTCCATGTCCAGCGTTCTCGTCTTGAAAATAACCTGATTGCCGCCGGCAACCTTCTGCACCTGTACGTTTGCATCTCCGGTCACCTGCTCGAAATCCGGGACAATCTGATCGTTGATTTCATTCAGCGAATAGTCTTCCTTAAAGGTTACGCTGGTAGAAGTGCCGCCGACAAAGTCAAGGCTGTAATTCAGCGCCTTCTCTCCCTTTGCGGCATGGATTCCCATGAACACAAAGCCGCATGCGATCACGACGGCCGAAATGCTCATGAAGAGCTTCTTCTTCTCGACAAGCTTCAGCGTCTTCATGTCCTTGCCGACGCCGTACCACTTCCGGTCCTTGGCGAACAGCGCGTAAAAGGCCTTCATGTACCACTTCGTGACGAAGAGTGCCGTGAACATGGAGAGCAGAATACCGATGGCCAGCGTCTGCGCAAAGCCCTTTACCGAGCCCGTGCCCAGTACATACAGAACGACAGCCGCAATGAGGGTCGTGACATTTCCGTCAATGATGGCAGACAGGGCCTTGCTGTAGCCGTTGTCAATGGCTGTCTTCACCGACTTGTTCTCACGCAGCTCCTCACGGATCCGCGCGAACACGATTACATTGGCGTCCACGGCCATACCGATGGACAGCAGGATGCCGGCAATGCCGGGAAGCGTAAGCGTCACCTCGAAGCCGACCAGAATGATGCTCTCCAGACCGATATAGGTCAGCAGCGCCAGGCTGGCCGCAAATCCAGGCAGACGATATTGAATGAGCATGAACAAAATGACGAGAGCTAAGCCGATGACGCCCGCCAGCAGCGAGGTATCAATGGCATCCTGTCCCAGCTGCGCTCCTACCACATTGGAGCGGATCTCCTCCAGCTCCACCGAAAGACCGCCGATGCGGATGGTGGATGCGAGATTCCTTGCCGATTCAATCGTGCTCTCTCCCGTAATGACGGCCTGCCCGTTGGTGATGGCTGCCTGCACGGTCGGGACACTGATGAACTCTCCGTCATAGTAAATGGCAATGCTCTCACCGTTCTCGTAGGCTCTGGTGGTTGCATCGGCAAATTTCTGCTTGCCCTCGTCCGTAAAGGTCAGAGAAACGACAATCTCCTGATTGTTCATGCTGTCGCTCTGATAGCCGGCCTGGGCATCCGCGACATCCGTTCCCTCCAGGACGACATCGCCGTCCGCGATCAGAGTGTCCAGATCCTTGCTGAGGGTATAGCCGCCGCTGGTATAGTCATAGGAATAGTTGGCATTCCCGTCCTCATCCGTCTGACGAATGAAGTACAGGGATCCCGGCCGTCCCAGCTCCTCCAGAATCTGGTTGGCATCCGACACACCGGGGATTTCAATGTTGATGCGGTCCGTCCCCTCCCGGTAAACCTGTGCCTCTGTGCTGTAGGTCTGCACTCTCTGCTGCAGCTTGTACGTGGTGTCATCCATATCCTCGTCGGAAGGAGTCTCCTCTCCCACCGCCTCATAGGTGATGCTGACACCTCCTGCAAGATCGAGACCCAGCTTGATGTCCGACATGGAGCCGGTTCCCCAGCTGTCCACGCCATAGACCGCAAGATACAGCAGACTCGCCATCACAGCAACCAGGACCACCAGTCCTGCCAGCGCTTTTCCCTTGCTCTTCTTCATATCAATGATTCCTTTCCAAAACAGCTTATTCCCGTCTGCGCGGCGGTCTGCTCCGCAGCCCTTGTCCCATCCTCCGCAAACCGTTGTATTATAGCATATCCGCCTTGCTTGTAAAACAACGGTATTCTATGTACAATCGTAACCAATTCACGGATCGTTACCGTTCACTCGCCCGCCAAGCGACAGGGTGGCGGAGAATGTCCGGATCAGGGGCCTTGCGAGGCCTCGGTGCTTGCGAGCGTATTCTGCGAGCTTAGCACCGCTAGGTCCGAACACGGAGCCGCGAGGCGCCCCCTGAGCGGACAACTCCGCCAGGACCCGTCGCCGGCGGGCGTCTGTAC
>CAVAUJ010000061.1:0-15187 GCA_963591995.1 Succinivibrio sp. | reverse complement strand
ATTCTGATAGGCCATTCGCAGATTGAGGTTGACCTTCGGTCTGTTCTCATTTATTTTGATATTCCTGTGAATGACCGAGGCGTCGTAATCGTCTCCGTGGAAGGTTGCAAAGCTTCCCTTATAAGAAAGAATCCGTATGACCGCCTGTTTGTCTTTTGCATACGACGGCAATAGCTGCATCAATTCCCCAATGTTCGGTATATTTGCCCGTTCCTTCCCGTTAAGATCGGTAAACAGTCGCATCGTAACGCTCCGGGCACGGCCTTTATGCGTTTCCTCCCCAATCGAACTGCCATTGCCTCCGTGCGTTCCGGTGCCTCCGAGCTTCGCCTTCATCGATTCCATCTGCAGTTCTTCCGAATCGGGCGGAATCAGGTGTTCGACCAATTCGAATGCCCCGGAGCAAAACGCATATCTTTCCGCCGGAGAGGGGGCGATGCTGCCCTGCAGGAACAGCGGCTTTGCCGCTTCGACGAATCCTGCAATGTCTTCGGCAGGAGCCTCCTGATAAACCATGGGATACAACAGAAGGGTTGCCATGTAATTCAGGAAATCCAGCAGCTGCTCCCCCGGCGTGCGATCGGGCGCTTCTGTGCCCTCTTCTTTGGCCTGACCTGCTGCCTTCTCTTTTTCATTCTGAACCATCTTTCCGAATTGGCGGTTTACCGTCCCCTCCGAAGGATGGCTTGCGAACAATCGTGAAACCCGGCCGAACTTCAGGTAGAACTCCATGTTGTCAAAACAGCTGCAGCCGACCGCTTCAATGTAGGCATCCTCGATGATGTTCGAGATCATTCCCATAACCGCCTTTTTGTTGGCGGTATCACAGTTCGGATCCGTTACCTCCCGTCCCGGAAAATCCGTATAGAGCAGATGCAGGCATTCGTGAATCGTCTGCGCACGGGTGATCATACGCAGGGCATTCCACGGGTCCGCCAGAACAACGTTCGGCCATCCCAGGAATTCGCCTGTACGGCGGAGTGCCTCCCGGTCCGCAAAGAGCTCCTCCTCCGCAGGGTCCACAACGATATTCCTGCCGTCCGTAAAGGCCTCATTCTCATTGAGAAAGAAAAGGCGCACCTTCTCATTTTCCGCCAGAGTCTGTGCGAAGGTTTCTTCCGCTATTCGGTTGTAATCACACTGGAATTGCGCCAGCAGCTCCTGATACCTCTTCTCCATGATATATTCCGGTGCCTGTTCAAAAGCCCGTTTCCGCCATAATGGACTGCCATTCCTTCTCCGCCTTCGGATACAGATACCCTCCGTACATATCCCCGCTCTCCAGACGTTTTTTCGTCTCCTCCTTTGCGATCTGCGCAAATTCTCCGGCCCGCTCAAGATCAATGTCTGTCCCGATTCCATAGTGATAGCATTCTGCAAGCCGGAAGCACACATCCGAATAGCTGTCATTCATCATAAACGTTTCGTCCTTCAGCGCTTTGCAGAGCTCATATGCCCTGCTGTACAGCTCCATTGCCTTCCGATGGTCCTGCGGCACAATGATCCCCTTGCGGTAGAAGTCTCCCAGCTCGTAGATGCAGTTTTCCTCGTTGCGCTCTGTGCCGGTCCGATACCAGTCCAATGCCTTCTGCAGTCTGACCGGGTCAGCCGTAGGCACCGGCGTTCCGTTGTCCAGAACATCATACCGGTAATAATTGCCGATACACCGGCAGGCCCGCGGTCCTCCCAGCTCCGCAGCTTTTTCATACCACTTAAGAGCTTCTTTTTCGTTCTTCGGGACGCCTCTTCCCTCCAGATACATCGCGCCCAGATTCAGCATCGAATCTGTTTCGCCGTTTTCCGCATTCGCCTTAAAGTATCTGACCGCAAGCGCTGCCGCCTCCGGCTCCACCGGTGATGCCTGATCCTCCCAAATGATATAGAAGGCAACGTTGTACATGGCATCCAGATCGCCGTTCTCGGCAAGCTTCATCTCTTCATAATAGTTCAGATCACACATCGCCATGGTCATTCTCCACCGGCAGCTTTGCTGTCCCCTATTCATGGATGTATCAGCAGTTCTCGCCCGAACCGGGCATCACTTCCATTTGTAAAGCATCATAATGCCGCGGATGGTATCCTCCAGGGTCCGGTCACACCGGGCAACCGGAATGATGGTCTTTTCCGCAGCCTTCACATAGCCGTCATATTTGGCAAGCCTTGCCCAGTTCTCCAGATTTCTGGGGGAGATGACAACGTCCAGCTCTTCTGCTTCAATTCTCTTTTTGATCTTGTGATAGACACCCAGGATCTTTTCCACCACGGGCGCACACTCCGGTACCCTCGTCGTGAGCATTCGGGTGATTGCCTCGTCCGAAAGAGCCGCCACCTCAATGATCGCGCTGAACCGGTTGTACAAAGCCTGGTTCAGCTCCTTTGTTCCAAAATACCCCATGTTCATCGTCGCAAAAAAACGGAAATTCGGATGCCGCCGCACAATCTCCCCGTTATCCAGCCGGACGAACCCGTTATCATCCAGTAAGGAGTTCAGGAAGGAAAGATATTGCGGTTTGGCGAAGTTGATTTCCTCAAATACAACCGCGCCGCCCTCTCGGATCGCTTTGGTTACATAGCTCTCCTTGAAGATGATTTTTTCATCCTGCGGAATGAATTTACCGAGGACGAATTCGTCCAGATTTTCGGTGCAGTTGATGGTCTCCAGAACCGGCAAACCGATCGACCGGGCAACCAGCTTGCAGGAAACGGTCTTACCGGTTCCCGCCGGTCCGTGAAACAGTACCGCCAGAAGGTCGCCGCCGGAAACTGCATTGCAGACACTGATGAGGTTCTCGGGCAGCACAAATTCCGAGGACAATTCCGGAATCCACGCCTTCTGTTCCTCCGTGAAGGCATCCTCCGGGAATCTGCAAATCGGAGCTTCCGTCTTTTGCTCTGCCGTCTCCTTATTTTCCCGAACAACGGCATAGCTCTCCGTCCAGGATTGCCAGCCGGTCGTGTCAACGGCAGAAAGGTCGGTATATTCCAGCTCGTATTCGTCCAGCTTGTGATTCTGATAAAAATCCTCGTGAAGGTTGACGAACACATCCACCACCGGATTTTCCATGAAGCTCTCCATCACGGAGCGATATTCACTTTCACGGTCCAGCTCCCTGCCCAGCAAGACCATAAATGCCGGAAGGAGCTTGTAGAGCGGCTGCAGCTGCTCCGGATTTCCCGGAATAAGTGTCCCCGAGGCATCGTATGCCGCCAGCCTGACACGATGCTCCGGCGCGGAGAGCGCCAGGTATCGGTGGATTCTCCGATCGACCACACCGCTGCTGACGTAATCCTCCGGAACCGTGAAAGCCAGAAAGACCGATTCCTTATCCTCGCTGACAAAGAAATCCCCAAAGCCCTTTCCCTTCGCCGCTTCCCGGAGCATCGCCGCAAAGAGAATGACGGCTTCCCCGATCGGCTGGCAAAGGGTTGTCGTCCCCCGATAGGACTGATTGTCCGGATGCACATAAAACTGCGTTGCATCCGACAGATGCTTGAACCCGAAGCCCTTATAGATTTCCGACGAATTCTCCCGGACGATCTTGTAGGCAGCCTTGAATATGTTCATCCTGCGTCTCCTGTTAACAATACCGCTCTTCAAACGCGTCCAGGATCTCGCGTTGTCTTGGGTCCATAAACGTCAGCTCACGCTCCCGAAGCTCCGCCGGAATGCCATAATAGGCCTCTGCGATTCCGCCGGTTATCGCGGCAATGGTATCACTGTCGCCGCCAATGGAGACGGCGTTTCGTATCGCGTCTTCAAAGCCGGTCGACTCAAAGAAGGCCTCAAACGCCTGGGGGACACTCCCCTGACAGGAGACATCAAAGGCATAGCTCTGACGAATCCCGTCCAGGGTAAAGTCGATTCGGTAATAATTCTGCTCGATGTAGTCACGGAGCTCCGACATGCTGCGGCCGGAACGGGCCAGGAAAATCGCCGACGACACCGCTTCCGCCGCCTTTATGCTCTCCGGATGGTTGTGTGACACATTGGTCACAGCACGCGCCATTTCCTTCGCATCCTCGATACTCTCTGCCGCAAATCCGCACGGACTCACACGCATCGCGGCACCGTTGCCAAAGCTGCTATACGGCATCGGATGGGGTTCCCACAGCCACCGGAAAAAATTCCCGCCGTACCCGGCGCGCGGATAGATTCGTCCCAGCTGCTGCATATACCGGATTGCCAGCACGGACAGATCCAAGCCATCCTCCCTGCTCTTCAGAATCGACTTCGCAACGGCAAGCGTCATAATGCTGTCATCCGTGAGCGAACACCCCTGTGTCAACAGCTCAAAATCCTTACTCTTATGATTTCTCCATTCAAACCGCGATCCCGCGGTATCTCCGATGATGGCTCCTAACATACGGCTCCTTTCCTGCCTGCAGACAAATGCATGATGAAAACCTTCCGGGCCTTTACGCTCTGCACAGATCCTATTATAGGGGGCCGCCACGTCTTATGGTCGCCTCACAGGCGACATCCGGAAGACTCGTCCCGGTTCTCTTGTACGCGCTCTGCGTTGTAAGTCATCCGGCATTGCATAGCCCTCATTGCGGGGACTCTGCTTCCATCTGAGCACGAACGATATCCTCGGATGCCTTCAGGCAGTGCTCCTCCGGATACTGTTCAAAATCGATATCATGCAGGAGGCCGACAATGCCCCAGTATTCCGCATCCTCCCCGAAGCCAAGCTGCCCGGCATACCATTTCATGACGGCTTCCACCGTAAAGGCATGCTTCTCTTTGCTGCTGTTCTTGTAGTTCTTCATCGGCTTTTTTCGCCCACTTGTAAACCGAAACACCGTTTTATCGGGCGGGATGCAGCTTTTCCAAACGAAATTTATCTGCCCGACAGTACCACCACCAACAACCCCACCGGCAAAGCAATCACAGCCTGGCTGAACATTCCGATGACCGCATATTTTATGTGGTGCCAATAGTCATGATAGGCATCCACCAGATCCTCCGTTCCGGGAATGACCATTTTCCTGCTATGGCAAAACCAGAGACAATCGACAACCAATGCATCAAACCACATCTCTGCTACCCACATGAGGTAGCCGTGAAGCCATCCTTCCGGAAAAGTCCGTGCCCCTCCGATGTAATACGCCAGCACCGTCTGCAAAAAGATATAGGCGATAAAGAATCCCAGCTTTCCGATCGTTGCTTTTTTCGTGAGCTTTTCAGCGTTTTCCTGTATTAAGCCCAGTTCTCTGCATCGGTCCTGTATCGCCTTTGGGTATTCCTGTATCATTCCAAGCTTCCCCTTTTTCGCCATATGGATACCGCAAATGGTAAAAACAACGACATTGAAAACAACGATTTCCAACAGGTAATTCATTTTGTATCATCCCCTCACGCACCCGACGTACAGCAAAAACCACCTCATCATCACGCAATTTATTATACTGGAAGGATCTCGTCTTACAAACCGGCGTCTCGGATTACAACTGAGCCATGAGAAAACCGCCTGTATTTCTACAAGCGGTTCAATGGTTTGTCCTTTATTCATCGGTTGTACTGTCTCCGAACAAAATCCGCATATAATCGCGGCGGGCATAGAGAATACGGTCAATAAAAACTTCGCTGCCGTAAGCACGGTAGAAACTAATGTAATTGCCGCTTACAATAAAGCGATAATCGCTCTCTATATCTGCAATCGAAGATAGCGAAGCTCCAGCCTGTGCATGGTTCTGTAAAATGTGGAGGCTCTTTGTAATTCGACTTACGGTTGCCAATGCTGCGGATGGGTTCCGTAACTCTTCCTCAATATAGGCTTTGATTTCTAAAAGATCGTTTTGGGCTTCTTCGGATAAATGCAAATTATTCATTGACAATCCCGAGGTTTTTCTCCACAGCTTCTAATGGCAGCCAGCCTTTCTCTTCGCCAGATTTTCGGCCTTTTGCAAGTTCATTCATCAGCCGGAGGGTTGCCTGTGTCTTTTCAAAGTCCTGCATATCGAGAATTGCATATCTGCCGCGCCCGTTCTTTGTCAGAAAAACCGGAGCACCAACAGCCACATCATGCAGCACATCGCTGTAATTTCGCAGATCAGAAATGGGTTTGATATTTGGCATATTGCTCAACTCCTTTCACTCGTAGTATATCCCAATCTGCTGTAAAATTCAGCCGCAGTTTTTACAACGCGTGAATTTTATTGAGACCCAGTTCTTCCGGCCGATGGTAAACGGATGTATGGCCCGCTCGGAAATAGAGCTATCCATCGGCACGTTTCCTCCTGTAAAGACAAACACCTGTAAATGCCGCAAAGGAGCTGATCATCAAAGCCAGCCAGAAACCAACCTTGCTTTCATCACCGGTTTTCGCTACCCGGTTCGCCGTATCGGGCATATCCGGGTTTTCCGGATGATCCGGGTTGTCTGGTGTCACCGTTGCGTCGTCTTTGCTGTTGGTAAAAGCTGCCACAACCGTTTTGCCATCCCCGATGCTTCCCCTGTCTCCGGCTGTGCTTACCGTATATCCTTCATTATCGCTTTCCGTTACCGAATAGTGGATTCCGGATGGCAGGCTCTTTGCCGTCTTGCTTTCTCCATGCTTCAATGTAATCGTTGCCATTCCCTTGTCAAAGGTCACATCCCCATACGTTCCGCTGATGGACGGATCCAGCTTAATGGTAAAGGTAAATGCCTTGGCGGTGTCTCCCGCAGTGCCGGATACCGTCTTGCTGACGGTCAGGTTACCGTACCCATCGTCACCGGGATTCTCTCCGTCATGGCCGCCTCCACCGCTGTTCTTCGCATTGGTGAACGCCGCTGCCGCGGTCTGATCTTTTACGATGCTGCCGTTTGCCCCCGTAGCGGTTGTTGTATAGCCGTCCTGATTGGCCTCGCCCTCGGTGACTTCATAACTTGTTCCTGCCGGGAGTCCGGTAGCGGTTTTCTTCTCGTTATGTTTCAGCGTAAAGGTTGCTGTACCGTTTGCAAAAGTCATGTCTCCATATCTTCCGCTGACGGTACTGTCTCCGAGTTTTACCGTAAACGAGAAGTCTTTCTTGGTATCTCCCGCGTTACCGGCAACCACCTTGGAAACGGTAAGACTGCCGACCTGTCCGCCCGGTTCATCGTCCTTTTCCCTGACATTAACAAAAGCTGCAGCTGTTCCGGTTTGCGATACGGTTCCTTCAAACACACTTTGTTTCGGCATATATCCTTCCGGAACACTTACCTCCTCAATCCGGTATTTCGCACCGGGCAATACACCTGTCATCACAGCACGTTCTCCGGAAGAAAGTGTAATTATGCCATCCGCTGTGGTTGTATAGGTGCCGGCTTTCTTGTAGCCGTCTGCACCATAAATCACATAGGGCTTATCTGCATAAACCTTTCCGCCGATTGTTACCCGGAAATTAAAAGCTGTATCGCAGTTGACATCCATACCGTTTTTGTCAACGACCTGCTTACTGATCTCCAGCGCTCCTGATCTGGAATATTCATTGACGAAGCGCAGCGCAGGGGCCGTGCTTCCGATTTCCCCGGAATACCCATCTTGACGGACGGGAACCGTCTGCGTGTAATAGGTTTTTCCGTATTCCTTTACCTGATAGTTACTGCCCAGCTGCAAACCGTAGAAAAGTGCAGCTTCATCCGCATGGAGCCGGAACGAGCCGTCCTGCGCTGTGCTTTCCTCTCCGATTTTTTCATTGTCCGCATTCAGAATCCAGTAAGACAGGTTTGCTCCGGCTTTGCCGTCCAGCGTAAGCACAAAGCGGAAGGTATCTTCTTCCGGAGCTGTCCGGGAAGCTTCCGTCTGAACCTGCTTACTCACCAGCAAATTGCCGAAGGCATTGGTAAAGGTTTCTACCGTTCCGTCTTTCTTTGTAACGCCGGTATGCTTCGTATTTCCCAATGCCGTATAGGCGCTTCCGTCTGCTAACAGCTCTGTTACTTCGTAGTCCACCTCGGCAGGCACCTGGGTCAATACCGCATACTGGCCTCCGGTCAGCTTCAGTTCGCCGTTTTCATCGGTCATCCCGTTTGCCGTAACCAATTCGCCGGCTGCGGTATATACGGAATAAGGCTTCTGCGCATACGCCTCCCCGTCGATTTTAACCCGGAAGGTAAAGTTCTCCTCCGGTGCGGTCTTCAGTCCATACGGCAGGGCCAACAGCTTTTGAATCGTCAGCGTGGTGCCATCGGTCATAGGATTCCTGTTATAGAGGTTTACGAACTCTGCCACAGCCCCGGAGGCTGTGATGACATCACTGATTCCGGTTCCTGCGGCCGGTGTAACCTGTGTATAATCGGCCTTCGGCTCCTCTGTTACGGTGTAACTCTTGCCCTCGCCGACCCAGTCGAAGACAGCATGTTCGCCGGCCTTCAGTTGGAATTGCCCGTAGGCATCTGTTGTCCATGGCAGTTCTACTTCGTACTCATTTCCATCCGCACCCTTAACCTTTTGCACATTTGTGATCTGCTCGTTGTTGCTGCCGTAGCGTGTATAGGTCTGGTTGGCATAAGGCTTACCCTCTACGGTCAGCTTGAATGTAAATTCATCTCCGGCAGGAGCCTTCACACCGTCCCGCGCCGTGACCTTCTTGGAGATGATCAGGCTGGAGCTGTTGCCGTAGGTGTTCGTAAAGGTTATCCTGTCACCGGCCAGCATGGAACCGCCGTTGGCCTGGTCGGTCCGGGTGGTCTCCGACGTTATATATTCATAATAGCCGGGCACCCATTTTCCATCCTCGCCGCGGTAGCCATTGTGCCATTCACCGCGTTTCGTCGTGCTGTGTAGGATCGTCACCTGCGGCACATAATCCGCATACGGTGTTTCCACGACCTTGTAGATGATGTCATTGGCATCCGGATTTTTTGACCAGTAGCCGTCCGGACCGTCGTCCTTTCTGCATCGATAACCGGTAAACTCCGCATACTGCCCGCCCTTCAGCGTAAACTGCCCGTTGGCGTCCGTCGTTCTCTGCGCAACCAGCTCCCCGCTTGCCGTATCATAGACATCATAGGCTTCGTTCGGCATGGGAACAAAATTGTAATCCGCCTCTGTATCTTCGTTATAGCTGAAGATATCTTGCAGGTTGTAGATCAGCACATCGGACTTATAGAGTGTAAATTCGAAATCCTGATCTGTATTACCGCCTTCCGCCTGCTTGTAGACCCTGAACTTCTCTTGGGTATTCGTATTGTAAATATCCAACTGGAAGTCCGTAGAGCTGCTGGAATCCGATACAGGTGTCTTTGTGGTGATGACAAAACCGGCTTCATCTATGGTTGGAGCATAGTTGCCATCCCGGTTGTGGTTGTCCTCAATGGCGATAGCCGACAACACGCCAAGGACGCTCTCCGGTTCCGCACCGACCTCTTCCAGCTTGAAATCGTAACCAAATGGAATGTACAGGTCAAAACAAAGGTCACCCAGGCTCGTTGTCGTGATGGTGATCGTTCCGTCATCGGAGATTTCAAGGGATCCGCCGTTGATCGAACTATGGTCAACTACCGTATCCGGGCCGGTGAACAGATTCCCGTCCTTATCCCGCAATGTCAACTTCAATTTCAGCGTAGCCGTACCTTTGTATTCCTGGTCAGACGGCCATCCGCCATTGATCATTTTCCGGATATACAGGTGATTGGTCAGGGTATATTCATTGGTAAACGTTGCCGCCTGCGGATCATCGCCGATAACGCCCTCCGCATCTCCGGTATTGGCAGGAATGATCTGCCGCCAATAGGACGTTCCGATATAGGCACCCTCATCGCTGTAAATCGCATCGCTCTCATGCCATCCGTCCCCATAATCCCATCTGCTGGTAGAACGTTCGTATACCTTGTAGGAATCTCCCGGATTCAGATTGCTGAAGAGCGCCTTCTGCGTAGCGTTCATATCAAAATAGCCGTCCGAGGAGGTCATCGCCGTGGTAGTTGTTCCATCGTCCGCAATCACCGTAAATCTCTGATTTGCATAGGGCTGTCCGTTAACTTCTACATAGAAGCGGAATTTTGTTCCTCCGTAAACCCATTTTTCTACGTACTTTCCACCCTCCCAGGCATATTTCTTCCCCCAGAGACTGTCCTCCGCAAGACCTTCAATCTCTGATTGCACGGACTTTGTGACCCAGAGAGAGCTACCCGGCACCGCATTCATAAACTTTGCATTTGCTGCAGAGAGGTCATCGGTAATCGTACCCGTTGCGGCAGCATTGTCCGCAGGAAGGATCTGCACATAATCCTGATCCGGAGTCTCCGTAACCTCATAGGTATCCCCGGCCATCAATTGCTGGAACACCGCCTTCTCACCGCTCCTGAGCGTAAAGGTTCCGAGTGCGTCGGTCGTATCCTGTTCTGCATCGCCATCCTTATCCACATGGCTAAAGGTCTGGTTCACATAGAGCTGATCATTAACCTTAATGGTGAAGGTAAATTCCCTGTCATCACCCTGGCCATCATCGGAGAGAACGGTCTTGCTTACCTCCAGTGCCTGACGCAGATACCGGTTCTGAATGGTGGCTGTTTTGCTGGGTGCATATTGCGGCAGGGTACCGGATACCGTAGCTTCGCCATAGGGGCGGACATTCTCCGGCATCCGGTCGGTATCCTCCGTTACGGTATAGGCGGCACCCGCTGTCAAATGGGTAATGCGGGCGTATTGAGATGGGGTCAGGGTAAACCGACCATTTGCATCGGTCAGCTTATCCGCCACCTTCTCGTAACGGACGGCTCCGGTGTCTTCATTCTCTGTCAGCTGGTAGAGCTCATAGGGCTGATTGGCCGCCAACGCTCCGTCAAGCGTCAGTGTGAAGGTATAGGCATAATCCGCCGGTGCATCCACCCCGTCCGGTGTAACAATCTCCTTGACAATATACAAATCCTTATACTTGTAGTTATTGGTAATGTACGCAAGACTTGCATCACCCTTAACCGTTCCTGTCACCTCCGGCTGATCACAGATGTAATCCGATCTGGTTGTCAGTTCCTTAAGGGTGTAGCCCGTGCCGACCTTCACGCGGAACATGGCCCTCTGTGATGCCGTCAGAACAAAGCAGCCGTCCGCATCGGTCACCAGCCCGTTCTCGATAACCGTGGGATCCTGTGCGTACGACGTGCTGCGCTCCACCAGCGCATACTCGACGTTGGCAGCGGGTTTGCCGTTCAGCAGCAACCGGAAAGTGAACGTGTCCGCGTTTGGCGTATAATCCTGTTCGTACTGAATATGCTTCTCCACATACAGCAGCGAAGAATAGCGATTCGTAAAGGAAGCGGTCGCCCCCGCCCCCGATTGCAAGGTGCCGGTTCGCACCGCGCCGCCATCCGCCATCCAGTTGTTTCCGGATAACTCTGTAACCGTGTACTCTGCGCCGGTCGGTACGCTGTCAAACACGGCATATTGTCCTGCCTTCAGGGAAAGCTGACCGTTTTTGTCCGTAGCATGGACCTTGCCGTCTGCCGTTCCATCTATATAGAGCGTATATTCCTTATTGGCCCAAAGTGCGCCATCAATCTCCACCTTGAACGTGAATGAGCTGTCCTCATACGTCTCACTGCCTTCTGCCAGCTTCTTCTCCACAGCAAGCGACGTTTTGTCGTACAGCTTTACCCGAACGCTGTCGCCGATCACCAGCTCCGGTTCGGTTTCGGTTCCTGTTTCGCCAATCTTGAAATAGCAGTAGAATGCCGGATTATTGTATGCATACACTGCAGGCAGCTGCATCTCTTCCGGCGCGCGCATCTTGATGGACACCTTTACACTCGCCAGCGGATTCAGGACAAACTCTTCGCCTTCTGTTGTTTTTCTCAAATCGAACGCAACAGACTTCACATCGGAAAGCGGCAAGGTCCAGTCATCTGCCTTGACCCAGCCGTCCGTCTCAATGTCCATTTCCTGCTCACGATTCGCGGAGTAGTACACGACAGCGTCGATTCCCTTCGCCTTTACTGCGCTCAGGTCAACGGATTCGAAGGTACCCTGCCAGTAATCTTCATCAAAACCGGTTTCCGCATCTGCTCTTTCCTTTGAGGCGTTTTCAAGATGGTCGTAAACAATCAGATCATGCAGCTCTTCACTGGTGTTCGTCACCTGAATCCGGTAGGTATAGGTTTCCCCCGGCAAAACGGAGGCAGACGTGCCCGGCTCGCCGAAGACATCCGCATCCGCCTTCACCGTCTTTTTGATATTCGCCTGAGCGGCTAAGGCAATCTCACTGTTATTTGCAGCCTGTGCATACAGTATGTAGGGAATATCCGAAACTCCGTCACCTTCCGGATCATAGAAGTAGCTCTTTCCATCGCTGTCCGTTCCCGTAGCAATCGGTGCACCTGTGCCGTCATCCGTATATCCGTTGCCCTTGATACGGGTTGGCGTGGCGTAGGCCATCACATTAACGCCTGCGTTGGCCAGATCGTAATCCTTCCAAAGATAGTAGGCACTAAACTCGATACCATAACCGCAGCCCCATTTATAGTCGCTCTCGCCGTAGGGTCTGTCGCAGAAGGCATTTCCGCCACCGGTATAGGTAATCGTAAATGTGATCATCTGGCGTCCGCTGCCGCGGTAGTTATCCGTAACGGTGTAGCTTACGGAAACGTCACTCTTATCCCATGCGCCGGGCACGGACGTATACTTCGTGCCGATCAGAGAGCCCACCGTAACCGGCTTCGAAGCATCGAAGGTCACTCCCAATGGCAAAAGGTCGTACATCGTGACCTGATTGCGATCTTTTTCCGGGCTGACACCGCTCGACTCCAAAATCGAGACGATGTCTTTGTCATATACTTTATAGCCGTCCCATCCCGCCAGTGTGTAAGTGATACCCACTCTGCCGTTTACGGCATCGTTTTCCATCCTGGCTGTCTTGACCGCATCGCTGGCTTCGGCTATTCCCTTCAATGTCAGATAGTCATAATCCCTGATACGCTTGCAGCCGTAGTTTTCTGTTTCGAATGCATCAAGGTCGACATTTGTTGTCGTAGGCCAATGTCCGTACGGGGCACCGTCATCCGTGTAATAGTTTCCTTCGTTGTCTACACTCACGCCGCCGGCAAAGTTCAGAATTTGAATGGAAGAAACCTCGGGATCTTCCAGGAAGGAATTCAGCAAAGGAGAGTCTGCCCGCAGCACCGTCTGTGATGAAATCGTGAAGCGGGATTCTCCCACACTGCCCTTATGCTCTGCCTTGATCCGGTAGATTTCCTCATCGTAATATTTCTGAGGGATTTCGTAATCATTGATTTCGGCAAAGGCAACCTCGTCAACCTTCTGCCATACGTTCGGGGAGGCTACTGTCATTACATAAATTACAAATGGCTCACCATCCTCCTGTCGAACATATTTTTTGTCATAGATGTCCTCTAAATCGAGATTTTTCTCGATGCAGGAGAATCGAATGTTTTTATAGTAGTAATCTTCATAGGACATCTGCTGATACTGTCCATTGCCGCAGGCAAACTGAAGATCGTCAATCAGTGCATAGTGGTAGCTGTAGTTCGGATTCTCATATATCTTGTCATACCATTCCGCAACGTAAGTCAGATGCCATGATTCCGGGAGAGCCAAATCGCTGCCCTGCGCGACGGACTCACGATAAACATCAAGCCAGCCGGTTTTGGTCGTTACGCCTCTCGTCTGGTCTTCCAAATTGCTGCCGTACCGCTTGTAAATGTAGTTTTGCCCTTTCCTTGGTTTGTACTCGTAAGCCTGCCACGTCCATTTTGCAGTATCGGTCCGCGTCTCCGTCTTGTGATCGTCAGATCCTGTAAGCGTTACTGTGATTGTGTTCTCAACCGTCAAATCCTCCGGCATGGTCTCCTTGGGATAGGCTGTCACCGTGTAGACATAATACGTTTCGCCGTAGGATTTCTGCTCCGTCACCATCATCGAGCTCGACTCACTCGAGTACGTGTCATCGATTGCACTGTCAATGTCGGATTCCGTTGTGGCAAACTGTTTGAGCACCTTGCCGCCATCGGAAGGCTCATCTGTAATCTCAAGCATCCATGGTTGGCTGGCCGATGTCTTGACCACCGTTCTCCAAACCAAATAGTAATTTTCATCCAGGTCAGCTTCCGTAATATCCTCACGACCTGTCCAGTTCTTTACCTGTTTGACCGTATAAAGCTGAGGGAGGTAGGCGTTACTGCCGGAGTATGCCGCCTTGTCCGTCATAGTCAGGTGCGCTTCTGTGTCCATGCTGCCCGTCAGAGTTTTTCCCAGCTTTTCTTCCGGAGCTTCAACCCCCTTGACAACAATCCTTGGAACAATTTCCCAACCGGTTCCATCAACGGTATCCATATCACTCAGGGCGTACATGATCTGCACCACGTTGTCGATACCGGATTTCATGTCCTTGCTGTTGGTAAAGCAGAGCAGCTGCTCTCCATCCACCGTTTCAATGGAATAGTGAAAATCACTGTCGGCACTTACCGCCGGAGCTTGCGGAACGCCTATTTGAGACGGCGTCACGCCCTTATGACTCCGATCCTGATACAGCGCATAAGGCAGATAGATTTTTACATCCCCCGCCTGATAATCTTCGCTGTTGTGAAACTGAAATTGATATTTGACTTTTTGTGTTGTTGAAACTCCGTTGCCGATGATATCCAATTGGTAACGGCTCTTGTTGCTCGCCGACAAGCCGGAGTATTCCACATAGTATTGGGAGTACGTCCACGCTGTTCCGGACGCATTTCCGCTGATCTCCTGATCCCGGTCCTGCTCTGCAGCTTCCTGATCCTCCTCTGCAGCGGCATCTAATCCATCCGCTCCGCAGATCAGTTCTCCGCCCCGGGCATAGCAGTCCTCACTGTGTGTATGCCCTTCGTCTTCTTCGAGACCGCAGATATATTCGCCGCCCGGACAGACACACTCTGCTGTGTGTTCATGCGTTTCCTGCTCCTCCAGGCCGCAAACATACTCGCCTCCGGGACAGACACACTCTGCTGTATGCGTATGGCCCTCCGATTCCGCAATTGTACATAGCAGATCACCTGCTTTCGCATAACACTCTTCCGTATGTGTGTGACCTTCAGCGAATGCCGTTACAGGCAATGCGCCGGTAAGCATAATAAATGCCACGAGCAAAGCAAGACATCTACGCCTACTTTTCATTTTCATGATTTCCCTCTCCGTTTTTTCGTGATCTTATACGTTACGATTCGCCATTTGTTGTCACCGGCATATTTTTTATCCCCTCCCCCCTGACCAGAATGTGTACTTTTCTGTAA
>CAVAUJ010000060.1:0-15194 GCA_963591995.1 Succinivibrio sp. | reverse complement strand
GGAATGGTAACCGCCTATCTGTTTATACCCCGAGCCGGTCATTTACCTCCGCCTCCGCCTCTTCCTTGAACTCCGCCACCTGAACGGCGTCCAATGCGGGAAGATCCGTCAGATTTTTCACGCCGAAGGAACGAAGGAACTGCTCGGTTGTTCCGAACAGAATCGGACGTCCGGGGGCGTCCTTGCGTCCCAGCTCCTTGATCAGGTCGTATTCGAGGAGCTTGTTGACCGCGTAGTCACAGGAAACACCGCGGATGCCCTCCACCTCGATTTTGGTGATGGGCTGCTTGTAGGCGATGATGGACAAGGTCTCGATGACCGAGTCCGACAAGGTCATTTTCTTCGGCACCTTTGCGATGCGTATGAGATTCTGATATTGCTCCGGCTTCGTTGACATTTGCACGGCATCATCAAACTGCCGGATCATGATGCCGCGGGACGGTGCCGCGTATTGTTCTTCCAGCTTCTGCAGAATCTGCCGGATCCTGCCGGGCCGGACCTCCAGCGCCTTGGCGATGGCTGCAATTTCCACCGATTCCCCCATGGTGAACAGAATGGCTTCCACGGAAGCCATCAATGTCTCATCCGTCACCGTCTCATCCGTCACCGTGTCGTCATATGTTGCGGACGGATCCTTTTCTGCAGAATCGGTTTTCGTCTCCTCAACCGGCTCCTGTTCCATTCCTTTTAATTCCTCTGTCATGAACCTCCTTCCGCGGCCGCGGCGGTCAGAAATGCGTTCTCGCCGGATAAAATGCCCGGCTCCGAACGTTACGAACAACTCATCCGAATTCTCCCGTAAGATCCGATTCGGCAGAAATATCCTGAATGACATGAATGTGGATTGCGCCGAACAGCTCCTCCTGCCGAATTTCAATGCTGCCGGTTTTCATCAGCTCCAGAACCACCAGAAAGGTGACAATCACCTCGTCCTTCGAGCCCTGTGCCTCCAGGAGCCGTTCGAAATCGGTATCCCGATGCGAGTTCAGATAGGCCTTGATGTACAGCTCCTTGGCAGAAAGATCCACCTCTTCCTTTTCGATGCGCCCGAACTGAGAGCGGACGGGGTCTACGCGGTACTTCTGCCGCTTCAGAATGTCCTGAAAGATATCATTGAGCTTCGCCAGGGTCGTATCACCGATCAGCTCTTCATAATTGACCGGCGGCAGGTAGCTTTGCACCTCCTTCGGAAGGTGCTTTTTGCGATAGAGAAACTGATCCGCATCGGCGGAAAGCTCCCGCAGCTCTGCCGACATATACTTATACATTTTATATTCCAGCAGCTTTTGAACGAGCTCCGCGCGAGGATCTTCCTCCTCTCCTTCCTCGTTGACCTCCTTGGGAAGGAGCATCCTGCATTTGATGTCAAGAAGCGTTGCCGCCATGACCAGAAACTCACTCATGACATCCAGGTTCTCTTCGTCCATCTCACGAACATATGCCATGTACTGATCCGTGATCTGCGCAATGGGAATATCGTAAATGTCTACCTTGTTCCGATCAATCAGGTGCAGCAGAAGGTCCAGCGGCCCCTCGAATTTCTCCAGCTTGAATTCCAGTTCCATGTACCAATTCCGTCTTTAAAATCCGGCATAAACGAATTTCACGGCGCTGTATCCCGGTCCGTAAATGCCAAGGAGCAGAATCGCCGCGCTGCACAGCAGCACGAGAGTCCACTCTTTTATCCAGCAGCCTTCATCAATACGGGCGCGCAGGCCGACTCCGTCCCCGCCAAGGTGCGGATCGTGCTTCTCATGATACCGGCCCACCGCGATCATGAGGAAGGTCACCATCAATACAATGGCAAGATTCCAGGTGCTGATCCCGCCGTACGCGGTCACGATTTCCCGATACAGCAGCACCGGATTCCACTGCTGCCTCGTGAAGATCCGTACCACCATTCCGCCGGCCGAGCGCAGGTTCTGCGCAACATCAAAAATATAACCGGCCAGCACGAGAACAAAGGTACGGAGAATCCGGAAGGCATGATACCACCTTGCCTTTTCCGAAATGTGCAATGCACGCCTCCAGAGCGGAAACAAAGGTTCCAGAATCATGGACAAAAAAATAAGGCCGCCGTTCCACAACCCAAAAGCAAGGTATCGGGCGCCGGCACCGTGCCAGATCCCGACCACCAGGAAAACCACGATGCAGGACAGCGCCGCCGGCAGCACCTTCGCCGTGTGCTGACCGAAGGCGGTCTTCCCGAAGCGGGTTTTCTTCCATCTTTTTCCCGTTCCCGCAAACAGCGGCGTCAGTGCCAGCGGGTAGAAAATGTATCGCTTCATCCACGCGCCGAGCGTAATGTGCCACCGTCTCCAGTAGTCGTTAAGAGAAACCGACAGATACGGCTGCCGGAAATTATCCGGCAGATGAATGCCGAGAATCTCCGCAATGCCGCGGGAAATATCGATGCCGCCGGCAAAATCCGCATACAGCTGAACGGCGTAGAGCAGAACCGCCAGAACGATCATGGTGCCCGAATACTTCTGATAGGAGTCCGTCACCAGATAAATTTTGTTTACAATCCGGTCAGCCAGAACCATCTTGCGCAGGTATCCCCACAGGATCAATTCCGCGCCGCGCTTCGTTCTGGTCCAGTCCGCACGGTGCTCGGCGAACATCTCTCCCGCCACCGGATCCCAAAAGCTGATGGGTCCCTGCACAATCTGTGGAAAAAAGCTAAGGAACAGCAACACCTTCCCGGGATTCCGTTCGGCCTTCGCGTTGCCGTTATAGACATCTATGAGATAGCCGGTCGCCTGAAACGTGTAAAAGGAAATGCCGATCGGTATGGTCAGAGAAATGAACTCTCCGGAAAGCCACCGGTTCACGAGGTCCGGAACATACTTGTAAAAGGCCAGAATACCGAAATTAAGGAGAAGTACCGCGGCAAGGATCCTGCGTTTTCTGCGCTGACCGATGGACTTGATCCGCTTCTTGTCCTCGCGGGACACCGCCCGGCCGTCCGCCGGCGACAGTGCTTTCCGCGTAGCTTCCTGACATTGCTGCAGCCAAAGGGCGCCCCCGTAGACGGATGCACCGGTCAGGAGCAGCAGAAAAAGGTATTTGCCGCCGCAAAGCCCGTAGAATACAAGGCTTGCCACCAGCAAAACCCGCCATTGCCCTTCCTTATGTCTGCGAAACAGAGACGGATACAGGAAATAGACTGCGGTCGTCACGAAAACATAGATCACAAATCGGAAAGAAACGTAGCTCATCGTGTTTCTTTGGTCTCCCCATCCATTTCATACAGCTTTTCCAGCAGCTCGCCGCTCTCGTTCAGCTCGGTTCCATTTTGTCCCTGCCGGGTCAGCAGTCCGCAATATTGTACAAAAAGGTCTGTCATTTTCGCCGTGTGTTCCCACTGCTGCAGCTCGCGGTCCGTCAGCTGCGTGGAGATTCCGCCGTTTTCTTTCCGTACAACCGATGGTGTCACTCCGTTTTGCAGCAGATATTGCGAGAAAAACCGTGTGAACTTGTACATTCCCTGTACATTCAGATGATTGGAATCGTAGAAATCCTGCTGATCATCAATGCCGATCCGGGACCGGAGGTACTCATAATTGATGTAATCATAGCCGTACTCCGAAAAGATTGCACCGATGGTGTTCGACCGCCCGCACATGGTCTTTCCTCTTTCATCCTTCTCCTCGATCAGGTGGGGCATCCGGATGAACAGAAGCTCGACCTCCGGATAGGTTTTCCTGCAATACGAAAGAAAACGGCGAAGCTCTTTTTCGTAGGCAGGATCCAGCTTCTCCCGCAGGGCAGCCTTTTCCTTATCCGGCAGAAGCTTTCCCACAGCGGTCTTTCCGGTCAGATTCTCGTAGCCCCGCAAGGTGGTTACGCCTCCGTTGTCGGTACACCGCAGCAGATTGTCCAGAATCACTGCCGCTGCTCCGCGAAAGCTCTCCGGCTGATGGGAGTGGTACTCGTACAGCGGGACCAGCAGACGAAGTGCCGCACCGTAATCCTTTGTTTCGCGAAGATACTGACCGATGAGCTGCAGACGATCGGGAGACAGCAGCGGCAGATGAATGGCCAGGCGCTCCACCGCAGAGCGATGCATCTGATATTTTTCCTCATCCGATGAGCTGTACAGGGCGCCGTTGATTTCAATGACGATCTTATCGGGATGCTGTCTGCTGATCACGGCATCCAGCTGCGCCTCCCATGCATAAACCGCATCCCCGTTTATGGTAAACGGATAGCTGGTGATCCCGTATTCCTCAAAAGCAACGCCCGACGAGAATCCCCGGCTGATGTCACTGGCTCCGATGAATACGACATCCAGCGTGTCCTCCGGCTCACGGTAAAAGCCGTCGATCCGATCCTCATCCCAGTTGCGGTGCACATACAAAAGCGACCAGGCTCCGTAAAGGATCAGGATCAGGGCGGCCAGAAGCGCCGCCATTCTGCCCATGCGCTGTCCGATTATTCTGTTTCTCTGAACGGTTGTCATGAACTGGCTCCGAACTCACAAAATCTCCTGACACATGACATCCATGCATCAGGAGATTTTATCTGCTGTGTCAATCGTCAGTACAACGATCACCGGATATTTAGTTGTACTTTCTCTTTCTCGCAGCTTCCGACTTCTTCTTGCGCTTTACGCTAGGCTTCTCGTAATGCTCTCTCTTGCGAATTTCCTGCTGAATGCCTGCCTTCGCGCAGCTTCTCTTGAAACGACGCAATGCGCTGTCCAAGGTTTCATTGTCTTTTACGATTACGCTGGACATATCTCTACCCTCCCTTCAGTCCCGATCCGATTGCAGCTGCCGCCTGCACCAAAATTCTGAAAACAGTGGGCCGACATCACCTGCAACTGGCTGATGGGTTTTTCTCGTGCAATTCATCTTCTAAAAAAGCACAGGTCTCATTATACGACTCCGTGTCGCTTTTGTAAAGAGGCTATCTTAGGCGAGCTGCTGCTCCAGAACGATTCCGGCCTGCTCCAGTGCCTTCCGGATTCCTTCCGGATTCTTTCCGCCGGCCTGCGCCATGTTCGGACGTCCGCCGCCGCCTCCGCCGACTTCCTTTGCAATGGCCTTGACCAGATTCCCGGCATGGGCTCCCTTTGCCATGGCTTCATCGGAGACCATGGCGACAAGACTCACCTTTCCATCCTTATCGGAAATGAGCACCACAACGCCTCCGGAGAGCTTTCCCTTGAGATCGTCGCCGAGACCGCGCAGCTCATTCATGTCCACACCGGGAACATGGGCGGCGATGAGCGGTACACCGTGGATTTCCTGCACCTTCTCCATGACGCTCCCCAGAGAGGCCTGTGCCTCCTTTGCCTTGAGGGACTCGTTCTCCGACTTCACCTCCCGCAGCTCCTTCTGCAGGGCCCGGATCCTTTCTGCAAGCGCCGCAGGCGTTGTTTTCACAAGCTCTGCCGCCTCTGTCATCTCTCTTTCGAGGGTTCTGTAATAGGCGCGGACATTGTCACCCGTCAGCGCTTCGATTCTGCGGACGCCTGCAGCGACACCGTTCTCCGACAGAATCTTGAACGATCCGATCTGACTGGTGTTCTGTACATGCGTACCGCCGCAGAGCTCCACAGACCATCCGCCCATTTCCACAACGCGAACCGAATCGCCGTACTTCTCACCGAAAAGCGCCATGGCGCCGGTCTTCTTCGCTTCCTCCAGCGACATAACCTTTGTCACAACAGGAAGGCACTCGGCGATCTTTTCGTTTACCAGATCCTCCACCTTCTGCAGTTCTTCGGTCGTCATCGCCTGGAAATGCGAGAAATCAAACCGGGTCCGATCCGTATCCTGATAGGAACCGGCCTGCTCCACATGTGTCCCGAGGACCTCACGGAGCGCCTTCTGGAGAAGGTGCGTTGCCGAGTGGTTCCTGCACGTTGCAAGCCTTGCCTTTGCATCTGCCTGCAGGACAACGGAATCCCCGATCCGGAACATACCGGAGGTCACGTGACCGATGTGTGCCAGCTTTCCGCCGGCCACATGCTCCGTGGCATCCACAACGAACACAGCGGGATCCTTCTCTCCGGAATCAGCCGAAAGCGTGATAACACCCCGGTCGCCGACCTGGCCGCCCATCGTTCCGTAGAACGGGGTCTCCTTGGTGATCACGGCGCCGTACTGACCCTCGCAAAGAGCCTCCGCAACACCATCCTCATCCTCTGCGTCGCCGGAAAGGGACGGAAGGAAGGCGAGCGCTGTAATCGAAGACACCGCCTCGGTGGTATCATAGCCGACGAATCTGCTGGTAAGCGCCGGATCCATCTCTTCGTATACGGTTGCCGCAGCCCCCATGTACGTGGCTGCCTTTCCGGAACGCTCACGATCGGAGCGTGCCTGCTCCCGCTGCTGGGTCATGGCCTGCTCAAAGCCGGCCTCATCGACCGTAAAGCCCTTTTCCTCCAGAATTTCCTTTGTATTGTCAATCGGGAAGCCGTAGGTATCGTAGAGCTTGAAGGCATCCTCTCCGGAGAGCTGACGCTGACCGCTTTCGGACAGCGCGTGCTCCATTTCCTCGAGAATCGCCATGCCCTGCTCGTACGTCTTCTCGAATTTCTCCTCTTCCGCACGAACGACATTCAGAATGAAATCCTTCTTCTCTGCCAGCTCCGGATAGCCGTCCTTCGAGGTCTCGATAACATTCATCGCCAGCTCCGGCAGGAAGGAGCCCTTGATGCCGAGCTTTCGGCCGTGCCGGACCGCGCGGCGGATCAGGCGGCGCAGCACATAGCCTCTGCCGTTGTTGGAGGGCATGATGCCGTCCGAAATCATAAAGGTCATTGCCCGCGCATGATCGGTACAGATCCGGACGGAAACATCGGAGTCATACGTGCCCGGCTGCTCATACCGGATGTCGCCGGCCAGCCGGCAGATCAGATCGCGCAACGACTTCAGCGTATCCACATCAAAGATGGAGCCCACATCCTGCACGGCAACCGCCAGCCGCTCCAGTCCCATGCCGGTATCAATGTTCTTCTGCACGAGCTCGGTATAATTTCCCTTGCCGTCGTTGTTGAACTGTGTGAAGACAATGTTCCAGACTTCCATGTAGCGGTCGCCTTCACCGCCCATCACATCGTCCGGTCCGTTGCCGTATTTTTCCCCGCGGTCATAGTAAATTTCCGAGCAGGGGCCGCAGGGGCCGGAGCCATGCTCCCAGAAATTGTCCGCCTTGCCGAACTTGTAAATCCGCTCTGCGGGGATGTGCATATCGTTGAGCCAGATGTTGTATGCCTCATCATCCTCCTCATAGACCGAAGGATACAGGCGATCCGGATCCAGTCCGACGCGTTCCGTCAGGAACTCCCACGCCCACGGAATGGCTTCCTTCTTGAAATAATCGCCGAAAGAGAAATTTCCCAGCATTTCAAAATAGGTGCCGTGGCGGGCTGTTTTTCCTACGTTCTCCAGATCGCCCGTCCGAATGCACTTCTGGCAGGTCGTCACACGTCTTCTGGGCGGAATCTCCTGTCCGGAGAACCACGGCTTCATGGGAGCCATGCCGGAATTGATGATCAAAAGAGAGGTATCGTTGTGGGGAACCAGCGAAAAGCTGTTCAGACGCAGGCATCCTTTCTCCTCAAAATAAGACAGGAACAGCTCGCGCAGTTCATTGACTCCTCTGTACTGCATGTTGAAAATCCTTTCGTAAGTAAGTTAAAAGTCAAACTTTCCGTCAAACCAGCTCCGAAGCTCTGCGATCGGCACGCGGACCTGCTCCATGGTATCCCGGTCGCGGATGGTGACAGCCTGATCCTCTTCGGAGTCGAAATCGTAGCAGATGCAGAAGGGTGTGCCGATCTCATCCTCCCGGCGATAGCGCTTGCCGATTGCACCGCGGTCGTCGAACTCGCAGTTGTACCGTCTCGAAAGCTCTGTGAACACCTTCTGGGCAGGCTCGGAGAGCTTCTTGGAAAGCGGCAGCACCGCAATCTTTACCGGCGCCAGCGCAGGATGGAAATGCATGACATTGCGCACGCTCCCATCCGGCAGCGTCTCTTCATCATAGGCCTCGCACAAAAAGGCCAGCGTCACACGATCGCATCCCAGTGACGGTTCAATGACATACGGAATGTAGCGTTCGTTGGTTTCATCGTCGTAGTAGGTCAGATCCTCGCCGGAGGTATTCTGATGCTGCGTGAGGTCATAATCCGTACGGTCGGCAATTCCCCACAGCTCTCCCCAGTCGCCGAAGGGGAAGGTGTACTCAATGTCCGACGTCGCCTTGGAATAGAAGGCCAGCTCCTCCTTGGCATGGTCGCGGAAGCGCAGATGCTCTTCCTTGATCCCCAGTGTCAGCAGCCAATTCCAGGAATAGTCCTTCCAATAACGGAACCACTCCAGATCGGTATCCGGCTTGCAGAAGAATTCCATCTCCATCTGCTCGAACTCACGGGTACGGAATGTGAAATTGCCCGGTGTAATCTCATTGCGGAAGGACTTGCCGATCTGGCAGATGCCGAACGGCAAATGCTTGCGGGACGTTCTCTGCACGTTTTTGAAATTGACGAAAATACCCTGCGCCGTTTCGGGACGAAGATAAATGGTATTGGTGGAATCCTCCGTAACCCCCTGAAAGGTCTTGAACATCAGATTGAACTGACGGATGTCGGTCCAATGGAACTGTCCGCAGGAAGGGCAGGCCACCTTGAACTTGTTGATGAAGCTCATCATCTCGTCGTTGGACCAGCCGTCCACCGAGCCGTCGAGCGTCAGCCCGTTGTCCTTTGCATAATCCTCGATCAGCTTATCGGCACGAAAGCGCTCTCCGCAGGCCTTGCAGTCCATGAGGGGATCCGAAAATCCCGCCAGATGTCCCGATGCCACCCAGGTCTTCGGATTCATGAGAATCGCGCAGTCCACGCCGACGTTGGTGGGCGACTCCTGCACGAATTTCTGCCACCAGGCCTTTTTCACGTTGTTCTTGAGCTCCACACCGAGGTTTCCGTAATCCCAGGTGTTGGAAAGACCGCCGTAAATCTGTGATCCGGGGTAAATAAAGCCTCTGGCATTGCACAATGCCACAATCTTATCCATTGATTTTTCCATGTGCTTTCCTTTCTATGACGCAGTCTTCCTGCGGTCAATTCTTAAGTACAATAATCGCCGGTGCTGTCTGACTGATGGTATCTGCAGCCGCAGCATGCGTCGAATCCGTTATGCTCAGATTCGGTGTGGCATAGAGGATTTCCTCCGGCACTACCATGTCCGTTTGCTCCATCCACAGAATGATTCCGTTGTCCGAGAGCTGCGAGAGCGTATCCTCATTCAGAATCCTGGACGAATCCTCCTGACTGACCGATGACAGCAGAGAGGATAAATCGTAGCCATCCTCCTGTGCCTCCCGCACCGTTCCCACAAAGAGCGGCATGTTGTTGAAGGATTCGTAATCGGACGATGACGCATAGGTCAGTACCACCTTCGCCGTTCCGTCCGTCACAGCGAAATCACTCTGTCTGACAAGATTGCTCCCGCCCGCTTCGTTATAGGCGGCAACCGCCTCCCGGATCTGGCTTTTCAGCTCCGCAGCATCGTAATAGTCCTCTTCAAAGCTTTCTACGCTCGTCACACGGATGCTGCCGTCCCTTCGGAATTCCGCCGTCGGAACATCATAAGCCTTCGGACCCAGAGCTTTTACCGCTGTGTGAAGAACAAAGACCGCTGCGACCAGAAGCAGGAGCACCGCCGCCAGAATCGCCGCTGCGCGGGGACCCAGTCTGTGAAGAAGGGCCGCTGCGCCGCTGCGGTTATTTTTTTTCCGCTTTGTCTTATGATTTCCGGCAGAAGCGCTCTTGCGCTTTTGTCCTTTCGCTGTGCCGGTTCCCGCCGGCTTCCCGGATCTGCCGGCGCCGGGATGCCCCTTTGTCGCCATCGCTGCTTCTCTTCTCCTGGTGGTGAATTCTGAAATGCTAAACAGCTACACTTTATACTTTTTTCATATCCTGCGCAACTCCTGCGTCGTCGGATTCTCATCGTCTGCCTGCAGCAGCTCCACAATGTCCAGACTCCTGAAACGATGCCGCTCAAAGGCGAACCGCATGCTCTTGTCCGCCAGTTCCGCCAGCTCTTTTTCCGCCTCCCGCTCCAGCGTAAAGGTATACAGCTTCGCCACCGGCTGTGAGGCAATGTGACGAAATGCTGCCGCCGTTGCGGGCTGCAGGCTGTTCGGAGCAGGATCTCTCAGCTCCCCCTCAAGGGCAACCGTCTTCAATTCAAACACGGCGCGGACGAGCCTTGCCGGGAATCGCTCGGACTCCAGAGCCCGCAGGGTTTGATAGAGAAGGAGCAGCAGCTGCGCCTCGTCGTTGTTCTCTCTTGTGCAATACTCGAGCACCTCGCAGAAATACTGCGCCAGAAAGGAGGCCTCCGCGTGCGTGCGAAAATAAGCAAAGTAATTCTGTACGGATGCTTCCGTCAGCGTGTAGGAATCCCTGCCCATGTAAAGCCGGAAGCTTCCGAAGGCGAACAGATCCGATGCGGCAAGCAGCGGGGAATTCGGTCTTCGCGCTCCCTTGGCGAAAGCCGAAATTTTGCCGCACTCCCTCGTGAGAAGAACCAGTCTCCTGTCATACTCTCCCATCGGCACCGCGCCGATCACCATCGCCGTTACCTCGCGGCAGGGGCGTTTCCCGCCGGCCGGGCCCATTACAGATCCTTTGCGCGGTACCCATAGGTCTGCAAGGCGTTTGCATCGTCCTTCCAGCCCTTGCGTACCTTTACGAACAGACGCAGGTTTACCTTGGAATCGATCAGATTCTCTATGTCGGTCCGGGCTGCCGTGCCGATCTTTTTGAGCATGCCGCCTCCGGCTCCGATGATGATTCCCTTGTGGCTCTCCCGCTCACAGATAATGTCGGCATCGATGTCGCAGATGGTTTCCGCAGGCTTCCCGTCCTTCCGACGGAATTTCATTCGGTTGATCTGCACGGCAACGCCGTGAGGCACCTCCTCGTTGACATACCGCAGCAGCTTCTCACGGATGATTTCGGATGCAATCTCCCGCTCGGTCTGTGTTGTAACCTCCTCTGCATCGTAAAAAGGCTCACCCTCCGGAAGCTTCTCCCAGATCGCGCTTCGAAGATCCTCAAGGCCGATCTTCTGCCGGGAGCTCACGGGAATGATCTCCGGCAGCCCGCCTCCCGTCTGTTTTTCCCAGGCCTCGGCATAAGCGGACACTACCGGCAGAATCTCCGCCTTTTTGATGGTATCCACCTTGGTAATGCACAGAATCACCGGCTTCCCGGCCTCCGCTATTTTTTTGAGAATGGCGATGTCCTCCGGCGCAATCCGTTTTTTCGGCTCCACCAGCCACAGGATCACATCCACCTCCCGGAGCGTGGACTGTGCCGCCTTGAGCATGTATTCTCCCAATCGGTCTCTGGCCTCATTGATGCCGGGCGTATCCAGAAAAACCACCTGTCCGTTCTCATCGCTGTAGATGGTGCGGATTTTCGTTCGCGTTGTCTGTGGCTTGTAGGAGGTGATCGCGATCTTCTGCCCGATCAGGGTGTTCATCAGGGTGGATTTCCCCACATTCGGGCGCCCCACAATGGCCGCAAACCCTGCTTTTGTCATAATCGTCCTTTCTCGGTCGGATCCGTCTTATGTCAATGCCTCAATCCTGTCAAAAATACCTTCCGCTTCGCGAAGTCTGGCGGCAGAGCCGACCACACACAGAATGCCGTCATCCAGGAAGGCCTGAATATAGTCCGCCATCTCCTGCACATCCTCCGTGCTGCAGTGCAGGATCTGCAGGCGTTCCGCCGCAAGATCCTCCGGCGTGGTCCCCGTCAGATAACAGGACTTGGAGTACTTGCCCAGCATGCTCGGGGTCATGGGACGGTCCAGCGCACTGATGGCGCCGATGACATACTTGGTCATGGTCTTCTCATCCGCCCGGAAATTCCGGATATACGAGGCAGCCTCTTCATAGACGGCGATGGTTTCCTGCAGCTTCGGATCCCGATAGCTCACAAAATACGACGTCCCCGTCTGGCCGAAGCTGCTCATGCATCCATAGGCTCCTCCCAGCATGCGAACCTTCGTCCAGAGATAATCGTAGCCGAGGATCACGCGCAGCACACGCAAATCCCCCCGGAAAGGGAGTCCCTTTCCGATGAAATTCCCGGCCCGGCAGACGAATTGAATCTGTCCTGCGGTGGTATAGCCTTCCCGGCCGCGGGGATTGGGATTGCGTTTGGCTTCCTTCCGGGAGGACAGAACTGGTGCCGCTTTTCCCGGGAGTAAACGGCTGAATTTCTGCAGCTGGAGCTCTGCCGCCGGAATGCCTTCCTCCTCCGTCGTAAGATCGGCCCAGAACCGTTCCCGGCAGATTACCAGATCGGAAATGCTCCGCATCTGATCGGGCAGCTTCTCTCTGTATTCCTCAAAATGATTGCAGATTTCGTCCAGAAGGCGGTATAAGCCGATTCCTGCCACGTCATCCATGATGGCGCCCAGCGAAGAAATCATGGAGCCGGCCCGCATGGCTGCGGTGGTATGCCCCGATGCGGCCAGCTCGGCCTTCATAGAGGCGCGCTCCTCCTCCAGAATCTCCCGCATGCGGTCCGTGTCCCGCCAGTCTGTCTCCAGCAGAATCTCTCTTGCCAGCTCCAGCGCATTCTCTCTTGCGGAATCCATCACCTTCGTGGAAACCTCGAACAGAACCCGGAAATGTCCCGGCGCATGCCGGTCAGGGAAGCCGGAGATTGCCGGCGTCATCCCTCCCGTTGCAATATTGATCTCGTTGTCCAGCTCCTGATACGAATGTGCCTTCGTATCCATGGCACTGAGCAGAATCTTGTAAATTCCCAGCTGCTGCAGCCGCTCACTCTCCAGCTCCGTCACATCAAAGGACAGGTCCAGATAGGTGATGCCGTTGGTCTGTGCCGGGTGCGCCAATATCTCGCAGCCATCCCCGCCACCGGGCAATACGCGGGTAACCGGCAATGCCGGCACCGGATCAAGATCCGAACGTTCCAATACCGGGATGCTGGCCATCGCTTCCTCGGAATCCGGCGTGTTCTGCCAGGCCCGCAGCGACTCCTCTGCCTTCCGGATTTCCTGCCATTCCTCCCGGGAGAGATTCCCCGCATAGTCGGCCAGCCTCTCCCGCTGTTCCTTCTCCATGCGCTCGCTCAGTCCCTGCTCCGGCAGCAGCAGAACCGTGCTCCTGTGCGTATTGTTCAGCAGGTATTCCCGAATCATGGCTTCAAAATATCCGCTCTGTGCCTCTTCCTTCAGCTCGTCAAAATAAGCTCCGAGCTCCAGATTGCTCCACACCTGCTGCTCGTCATAAAGCCAGGTGTCCATCAGGTCCAGGCCGTAGACCAACCCCTTGGGATAAGAGCCGAAGTCTGCCTCCCGGTAATGGAATTCATGGAAATTGATGCCCGCCAGAAGTGCCTTCCGGTCGATTCCCTTTTCCGCCAGCCTCTGCAGGGTCTCCAGAATGGTCGATTCGAAAGCTTCTTTTTGGTCCGGATCGGTATATTTGGCGGCAATGGAATAATACGGCTCATAGATGCCGGGCTCATACAGAGATTCCACGGTTTCGCCGATTCCCTTTTCCCGCAGGGCCTCCTTGACCGGCGCTCCCTCCGCATCACACAGCACATAATCCAGAATCTTGAAGGCGAGGATCTTCTTGGCATCTCCATGAATCGGAAGCGCTGCATTCCACGAGAGGAAGGCCTTTCCCTTCGGATCCTCCTCCGGAAGAATGCTGTATGCCTTTTCACACACCACCGGCTGCGAAAAGGCCTTTTGCGGACGAATGGCAGAATCCACATTCAGAAAATCGTAATCCGACAGATAGTGCTGATCCAGAAACCGAAGGCGCTCCGCCATATCCATGTCGCCGTAGAGATAGATATAGGCATTGGACGGGTGATAATACCTGCTGTGAAAATCCAGATAGTTCTGATAGGTCAGACTGGGAATCACCTCCGGATCTCCGCCGGACACGATGGCATAGGTTGTATCCGGGTACAAAGAAGCCAGAACCGCATCGTTGAGGACATCATCCGGGGAGGACATGACGCCCTTCATCTCATTGTAGACAACCCCGTTCACCGTAAGCTCCGGTGTTCCCTGCGATTTCGCTGCATCCTGCCCGGAAGCAGCTGTCTCCCTCTCTCCGGGATCCTGCACTTCGTAGTGCCATCCTTCCTGACGGAAGATATTCTCGTTGGAATAGATGTTCGGATGGAACACCGCATCCAGATAGATATGCATCAGATTCGCAAAATCCTTCTCGTTGGTCGAGGCCACGGGATACATGGTCTTGTCCGGATAGGTCATGGCATTCAGAAACGTATTCAGCGATCCCTTGGCTGCTTCAATGAAGGGATCCTTGATCGGAAATTCCCGGGATCCGCACAGCACGGTATGCTCAATGATATGGGCCACGCCGGTGGAATCGGCCGGCGGTGTACGAAAGCCGATGAAGAACACCTTGTTGCTGTCCTCATTGGGCAGGAGCACAATGCGTGCACCGCTCTTTCTGTGTCGAAGAACAAAGCCTTCTGCGCGAAGATCGGTCAGTGCATGACGCTCCAGCACCTCATAAGCATCCAATCCGCGAATCTGCTGTTCCAACAATTCCATCTTCCCTGTCATCTCTGCTCTCCGTTCTCCTTCTATTGCGTATTGCATCGATTTCGCAAACAATGCAGTACACTGCGGAATTATAGCAGATAATCCGCACAGTTCCTACCAGAAAAAGAGGCAGGAGCCCTGCTCCTGCCTCTTTCATCTGTCGTGGATTAGAGGGGAATCGAACCCCTGTCCAAAAACCCATCCCGTGTACTTCTACTATCATAGCCTGTTATTTGCGTCCGAAGACATTTCCCGCGTGACACCGGAGAACCGGCACTCCCTTGTCGTTGGTAGCCGCTGATACGCCCGGAAAGCCGCAGCCCTCTTCCCGTCGTTTCCTGTTATCTTGACGCCGTATCCGGCAAGAACAGGTACTCACCGGGCGACGCTGGTGCGATTAGGCAGCCAGAGCTAACTTATTGTTATTAGCGTTTATATTTAGGTTTGCCGTTTGACGATCGGCGTCGGATAGCTTCTCCACCTTCAGGATCCCTGTCGAAACCTTTACTAACCCTCGTGGAATCCCCTTCATGATAGCAAATTCCCGTACTTCCCGCAAGGCCCCTGCCGCAACAGACGCCGGGTCCTTGCTGCGCGGCA
>CAVAUJ010000059.1:0-15802 GCA_963591995.1 Succinivibrio sp. | reverse complement strand
TTCTTCCGTGGGAATCCATCCACACCCTTATTCTGCCCTTTGGCAGAAAGGGAGCAGCAATTATCAATCCTTGTTTTTCCCGAAAAGGGAAGAGCCGGAGACCAGAAGGAGGTACAGCACATGAGCAAATACGAGTTAGCCGTTGTTGTGAATGCGCAGATTGATGATGAGGCGAGAACTGCAGTTATGGATAACTGCAAGGCGCTTGTCGAGAAGGTCGGAGGCATCATCACCGGTGTGGACGACTGGGGCAAGAAGAAGCTGGCTTACGAGATCCAGAAGATGAACGAGGGATACTACTCCTTCATCCACTTCGACGCCGAGGGTTCTGCCATCACAGAGATCGAGCAGCGTATGCGCATTATGGACAATGTCATCAGATATCTGTGCGTTAAACAGAACGAAGCTTAACAGAAAGCAGAGGCAGTATGAACAGAGTTGTTCTAATGGGTCGTTTAACGAAGGATCCCGAGGTGAGATATTCACAGGGTGATTCGTCCATGGCAATTGCGAGATATACGCTTGCCGTGGACCGCAGAAGGGGCCGCGCCAATCAGAATGACCAGCAGACCGCAGATTTCATCTCCTGCGTCGCCTTTGGGAAGAGCGGAGAGTTCGCAGAGAGATACCTGCACAAGGGAACCAAGATCTGCGTGTCCGGACGCATTCAGACCGGCAGCTACACGAGGCAGGACGGGATGAAGGTCTACACCACGGAGGTCGTGGTGGAGGACCAGGAGTTCGCTGAGAGCAAGAGTGCACAGAGCTCCGGCTCGGATTACGGCAGCTATGGCGCCGGCGGATACGGAGCCGGCAGCAACGCAGCGCAGACCGCTCCCTCTTCATCGGCGGGGGCGTCGGCACCGGGGGCCATTGACGGGTTTATGAATATCCCGGACGGCATCGATGAGGAACTGCCCTTCAACTGATTGCTTCGCACGGGGTATCCCGAGAGCAGGCCGTGGGTGAATCCGGAAACGCGTCCATTTGAACGAATCGTTAGAAGGAAGGTCCGGCGGGTACCGGATCGCATTGGAGGATATTATGGCTTTCACAAAGACTGCAGGCAGCAAGCCGTTCAAGCGCAGAGGAACCTTCCACAGAAAGAAGAAGGTTTGTGTCTTCTGCGGAAAAGACAATACCATTGATTACAAGGATGCAGCGAAGCTGCGCAAGTATATCTCGGAAGGCGGCAAGATCCTTCCCCGGAGAATCACCGGCACCTGCGCAACCCATCAGCGTGAGCTGACGGTTGCGATCAAGAGAGCACGTCACGTTGCAATCCTTCCTTACGTGGAGAAATAACTCCGGCGCAGCGGTTCGCGGATGCGTAATCGTTACCATTATTCTGTGAGGATCCAGGCTCCTGCCCGCATAGGCAGGGGCCTTTTCGTATTGAAAAGCTACTTTGGCTCCGGTAGAGTATCGGCGCTTAAACATCCCGGCACTTCGCTTTGTGAATTGACTGTTTTTTCGAAGGAGTATGAAATCCGGAGACGATTTTTGTTGAATCTGATATTCTTTATAGACGCAGATGCGGCGCGGAACATGATATACAGTCGCTGACAGGATCGGCACCTGTACCGGAGGAGGAATTCTATGGGGAACCGCTTTGATTTGAAGGAATATGCGCGGACGGCCAGAAGGGCCGCGGCGGAGGGCTGTGTCCTCCTGCAGAACGAGAACGATGCTCTGCCGCTGCGCTCCGGCGACCGGGTGGCGGTCTTCGGGCGCAATCAGATGAATTATTACAAGAGCGGCACCGGCTCCGGCGGCATGGTGAACACGGCCTATGTGACGGGGATTCTGGATGCGCTGAAGGAAGAGAAGGCCCTGCAGCTGGAGGAAGAGCTACTCCGCACGTACGAGGACTGGACGAAGGAGCATCCCTTTGACATGGGGAACGGCTGGGCGGCAGAGCCCTGGTTTCAGGAGGAGATGGAGGTCTCCGCGGACCTCGTGGAAAGGGTTGCGGCCCGAAACGATGCCGCGGTGATTCTCATCGGTCGCACGGCAGGAGAGGATAAGGACAATGGGCCGGATGAGGGCAGCTGGTTCCTCACGGAGAAGGAAAAGGAGATGCTGCGCCGGGTATGCGCAGCCTTCCCACGTTCCATTGTTGTTCTGAATGTCGGCAACATCCTCGACATGAGCTGGATGGACGAGGTGCATCCGGCGGCGGTTCTCTACGCCTGGCAGGGCGGTCAGGAGGGCGGACACGGCGCCTCGGACGTGCTCACGGGACGCGTTGCACCCTGCGGCAAGCTGACGGATACCATCGCTTACCGGTTGGAGGATTATCCGTCAAATGCCAATTACGGGGGCGATAAGCGCAACGTGTACGCCGAGGACATTTACGTCGGCTATCGTTATTTCGAAACCTTTGCCCGGGACAGGGTTCGGTATCCGTTCGGATTCGGACTGTCCTATACGGAATTTGCGATCCATGCGAGACTCCTGGCGGCAGAAAAGGAGATCATCGCCGAGACGGAGGTCGTCAATACAGGACATTGCCGGGGAAAAGAGGTCGTTCAGATTTATCTGGAGAAGCCGCAGGGACAGCTGGGACAGCCGCTGCGGCAGCTGGTGGCCTTCGGCAAGACCCGGGATCTTCGACCGGATGAATCCCAGCGGCTGGAGCTGCGGCTGCCGATCGAGGCGCTGGCATCCTTTGACGACAGCGGTGTTACGGGACATGCGAATGCATGGGTGCTCGAGGAGGGAGAGTATACCTTCTATCTGGGAACCGATGTGCGGAGCGCCGCACGGGCGGGGAGCCTGCGGATCGCAGAGACCTTTGTCGTGAAACAGTGTGAGGAGGCACTGGCGCCGGAGACCTCTTTTCGCCGGCTTCGCCCGGCAGCCGCCGGGAAGGCGGCAGAGGGGGCAGCTGCCGCAGCAGGGATGTGCTGTGAGCCGGCAGAGGAGGAGACGCCGGTGCGCACGGTGAATCCCTGGGAGAGGAGAGCAGAGACACTGCCGGAGGAGATCGCCTATACCGGCGATCAGGGCATTCGCCTTGCGGATGTCGCAGAAGGGCGCCGGACACTGGAGAGCTTTGTGGCGCAGCTTTCGGATGAGGATCTGTGCGCCATTGCCAGGGGAGAAGGAATGTGCTCTCCGAAGGTGACACCCGGAACCGCAGGAGCCTTCGGCGGCGTGACGGACCGGCTGCTGGACTTTGGCATTCCGGTCTGCTGCTGTGCCGACGGACCCAGCGGAATCCGCATGGACAGCGGTACCATCGCCTTTGCGATGCCGAACGGAACGGCGCTGGCCTGCACCTTCAACCTTTCTCTGGTGGAGGAGCTCTTCGCCTGGGAAGGCATGGAGTTGAGAAGAGACCGGATCGAAACCCTCCTCGGACCGGGAATGAATCTCCACCGGCATCCGCTGAACGGACGGAATTTTGAATATTTTTCGGAGGATCCGCTGGTTACGGGTGAGATGGCTGCGGCACAGCTGCGCGGGATGCACCGCTACGGGACGACGGGAACCATCAAGCATTTCGCCTGCAACAACCAGGAGAAGCGGCGCGATGAGGTGGAGGCCCTCGTCTCCGCCAGGGCGCTTCGGGAGGTTTACCTCAAGGGATATGAAATTGCCGTGAAAAAGGGCGGCGCCCGCTCCATCATGACCGCCTATAACCCGCTGAACGGGGAACGAAATGCCAGCAATTACGATCTTCTCACCACCATCCTGCGAAAGGATTGGGGCTATGAGGGCATCGTGATGACCGACTGGTGGGCAAAGGTCGGTCCCATGGATCAGGAGTCGCGCAAGGACACCGGCGCGATGATCGCGGCGCAGAACGATCTGTATATGGTGACACCGAATGCAGGGGAGAACACGTCGGGCGATCATTCCATGGAGGCCCTCTCGGACGGAACACTTACAAGAGGAGAGCTCCAGAGAGGTGCCATGAACATTTGCCGGTTTGCCATGCAGACACCGGCCATGCTGCGCCGGCGGGGCATACGGACGGTGCTGGACGATGAGCTGGAGAAGAGCCTGGATGAGGCGGACCTTGCCGGCATTCCGGGGAACACCATCAAGGTGCGGGAGGACGGCTCGGTGGATCCTGCCCTCATCGACATGCGCAAGGGCAAAACCTCTGTGCTGGAGGTTCCGCTGGAGGGACTGACGGCAGAATCCTACCGGAGCGCGGCAGAGGGTCACTTCCACCTGCGGATGCGGGTTCGGGCCGCAGAGGATGCGCCGCACCTCGCACAGATCTCGATGACCGTCCATAAGGACCGCGAATTCGCGGGAACCGTTTCGCTCTCGGGCGAGGACCGGGAATGGCGGGAAATTGACCTGGTTCTGCCGGATACCGTGGTTGCGAGCTCCTTCCAGGTTAAGCTCTTCTTCGGGCAGACGGGGCTGGAGATGGAGAGCCTTTCCGTGCAAAGGCAGTGAGATCGGATAACGCCGCGCGGTCTGTGCTATAATTCCCGTAGCGGTCGCTGCGGAGCGCCAAAGGAACGTGCGGACAAAGAGAACCTTCTTACCGGAAAAAGGCCGGAAGAAGGGAAGGCTGCGGCGGGACCTGCCGCAGAACGGATCGGCACAGAGGTGGATTCGAATGGGTAATCAGATCAAGCTTAAACAGCAGGTGTCCGGATTCTTTGATACGCCGATCCGGCTGGGCTTCTTCCTGCTCCTTGTCAACGTATTGATCCTGTTCATCGACTGGCCCTCGGGGCTGGTGCTGATGGTCTTCTCCATCTGCTACGTCATCGTGGTGGTGAGCATGCGCGTGCACAGCAGAGCGCTGATTCTCAACGAGATGGTGAGCTTTGCCACGGAATACGGCCAGGTGCAGAAGCGCCTCCTCAAGAATCTGGAAATCCCGTATTGCATGCTGGACGATACCGGAAGGATCATCTGGACCAATTATGAGTTTGACCGGACGGTGCACCGGCAGCAGACCGTGCGCAAGCAGATCAGTGCGCTGTTTCCGTCGCTGACCAAGGATACGCTCCCGACCGGCGATGACGCGATCAGCATGAAGATCGAGTACGAGAGCAGGAGCTTTCGGGTGGAGATGCGCAGAATCGCCATGGACACCATGGTGCAGGATTCGGACATCATCGCCGATGCCGGCTACGGGGGTGCGCTCATTGCGGTCTACCTGTTCGACGAGACGGCGGAGCGGCTGGCCATTCAGGAAGTGGACAACCAGAGCCTGGTGGTGGGCTTCATTTACATCGACAACTACGATGAGGCACTGGACGGCCTCGAGGATGTGCGCCGCTCCATTCTGGTGGCTCTGATCGATCGGCAGGTGAACAAATACATCGCCTCGGTGGACGGAATCTGCAGCAAGATGGAGAAGGACCGGTATCTCATCGTGCTGCGCAAGCAGGCGCTGGATCTGCTGCAGGCGGGGCATTTCTCGCTCCTTGCCGAGGCCAAAACCGTGAACATCGGAAACGAGATGGCCATTACGCTGAGCATCGGCTTTGGCATGGACGGGCTCTCCTATGCGCAGAATTACGAGTTTGCCCGCAATGCCATCGACCTTGCACTGGGGCGGGGCGGCGATCAGGCGGTTGTGAAGATGCCGGGCAATATCCTTTATTACGGCGGCAAGACGCAGCAGGTGGAGAAGACCACCCGGGTGAAGGCCCGCGTAAAGGCGGAGGCTCTCAAGGAGATCATCACGGCCCGGGATCAGGTGCTCATCATGGGACACCGGCTCGGGGACATCGACTGCGTGGGTGCGGGGATCGGCGTCTATCGGATCTGCATGACGCTCGGAAAGGAAGCACACATCGTGCTGAATCAGGTTTCCACGTCCCTTCGCCCGATCGTGGACATGTTCGGGACCAACCCGGAATATCCGGAGGACCTTTTTCTCACCAGCGAGGAAGCCATGCAGCGCGTGACGGACGATTCCGCACTGGTGGTGGTGGACGTGAACAAGCCCAGCATTACGGAGTGCCCGGAGCTGCTGCGCATGTGCAAGTCGATCGTCGTGCTGGATCATCACCGGAAGGGGAGCGAGGCCATCGAGAATGCGACGCTTTCCTACATCGAGGCCTATGCCTCGAGCGCCTGCGAGATGGTGTCGGAGATCCTGCAATATGTGGATGACGGCCTGCGCCTTCGGCAGGAGGAGGCGGACGCGCTGTATGCCGGCATGGTGGTGGACACCAACAATTTTCAGAGCAAAACCGGCGTCCGCACCTTTGAGGCGGCAGCCTTTCTGCGGCGCAACGGCACCGATGTCACGAGAGTGCGCAAGCTCTTCCGCGAGGGCGCCGCGGAATACAAGAGCAGAGCGGATGCGGTCTCGCAGGCGGAGATTTACCGGGAGGAGTTCGCCATTTCCGTCTGCCACAGCGAAGGGCTGGAAAGCCCCACGGTGGTGGGAGCGCAGGCAGCCAACGAGCTGCTGAACATCAAGGGAATCAAGGCGAGCTTTGTGCTGACGCAATATCAGGGTAAAATATTCGTCAGCGCCCGTTCCATCGATGAGGTCAATGTGCAGGTGATCATGGAGCGCATGGGCGGCGGCGGCCACATGAACATCGCCGGCGCGCAGCTGGAAGGCAAATCCATGGATGAGGTGAAGGAGCTGCTGAAGCACACCGTGGATTCCATGATCGATGACAAGGAATTGTAGGCCGCGGACGAAAGGCGGCAGGAAAGGAAGCATATGAAGGTTATTTTACTGCAGGATGTAAAGGCACTGGGCAAAAAAGGACAGATCGTGGACGTCAGCGACGGCTACGCCAGAAATTTTGTCCTGCCCAAGAAGGTCGGTGTGGAGGCGACGGACAAGAACCGGAACGAGCTCAAGCTCCAGAAGCAGCACGAGGATAAGCTGGCCGCGCAGCGCCTTGCCGAGGCAAAGGAGCTGGCCACCCGGCTGGATGCGCTGACCATTGAGGTGACCATGAAGGCCGGTGAGAACGGAAAGGTCTTCGGCTCGGTGGCGTCCAAGGAAATCGCAGAGCAGGCAGCCAGGCAGCACGGCCTCACACTGGATAAGAAGAAGATCGTGCTCGAGGAGCCCATCCGCTCCTTCGGTGCACACGAGGTTGCGATCAAGCTGCACCCGGAGGTGACGGGCAAGCTGCACGTTAAGGTGAAGGAAGCGTAAGGAATCGTCATGCCGGAAGAGGATGCAGTAAAACGGGTCATGCCCCATAATCTCGAGGCAGAGATGTCCGTCATCGGCGCGATGCTGATGGACCAGCAGGCCATCGGCAGCGTCATGGAGATTCTGACCAAGGACGACTTCTATTCCAGACAGTACGGGATTATGTATGAATCCATCCTGGAGCTGGAGGAGAGCGGCATGGCCGTGGATCCGGTGACGCTGCAGGAGAAGCTCAAGGAGAAAAATCTGCCGCCGGAAGCCTACGATGCCAGGACCATCGGCAGCATCATTGCGCAGGTGCCGACCTCGGCCAATGTGGCCAGCTATGCACGGATTGTGGCGGACAAGTCTCTGATGCGTCAGACCATCCGTGTCTGTGAGGACATTGCGAACAGCGCGTATCTGGGCACAGATGACGCACAGAACGTCATGTCGAAGGCGGAGGAGGCGGTTTTCCGCCTCTCACAGGGGCAGAAGGGATCGGAATACCAGAACATCCGGCAGATCGTATCCAATGCCATGCGAAGGATCGTCATGGCCTCCAAGATCAGCGGCAACATCACGGGAATTCCCACCGGCTTTACGGATCTGGACAACAAGACGGCGGGGCTTCAGCCCGCCGACCTGGTTCTGATCGCCGCAAGACCCTCGATGGGCAAAACCGCCTTCGTCCTGAACATTGCGGAGAACTGCGGTGTCCGGCAGGGCAAGCGGGTGGCGATCTTCTCCCTCGAAATGTCGAAGGAGCAGCTGATCAACCGTCTGTTCTCTCTGGAAAGTCACGTGGATGCACAGAAGATCCGCACCGGTGACCTCACCGAGGGAGAGTGGACCGATCTGATCGAGGGCGCGGAGACCATCGGCGAATCGGCTCTCATGGTGGACGATACGCCGGCCATCACAGTGGGTACGCTCCGCTCCAAATGCATGAAATTCAAGATGGATCAGGGTCTGGATCTGGTGATCATCGACTACCTGCAGCTCATGAGCGGCAGCGGCGGAAGGAATTCCGATTCGCGCCAGCAGGAGATCTCGGAGATATCCCGCTCGCTCAAGGCCGTGGCCAGGGAGCTGAATGTACCGGTGATCGCCCTTTCTCAGCTCTCCCGTGCCGTGGAATCCCGGACGGACAAGCGCCCGATGCTCTCGGACCTGCGCGAATCCGGCGCCATCGAACAGGACGCGGACGTTGTAATGTTCATCTACCGGGATGAGTACTATCACGAGGATTCGCCGGACAAGGGCATTGCGGAAATCATCATTGCCAAGCAGCGAAACGGCCCCATCGGCACCGTGCAGCTCAAGTGGCTGCCGGAGCTGACCAAATTCGCGAATCTGGCCGGGAGCAGCGAATAGATTTTTACGATTGCAGAGGCGAATTGGTTAACGATATGGATCAGAGGACGCAGCAGGGAATCAAACGACATAGCGCAGGAAGAGACCTGCAACAGGACATCAAACGGCATAGAACGGAAAGAGACCTGCAGCAGGGAAGCGAACAGCACAGCACAGGAAGAGAGCAGCGGCAGGATCAGGAGAGGCGATGGGTTCTCCTGATTCTGTTTCTGTCTTTTGCCGCGGTTCTGGTCCTGAATATTTTCACACCGATGCTCTCGGATGATTATGCCTATGCCATGGACGTGCGGGAGGCGACATCGCTCCGGGACCTGATCGTGCAGGAATATCACCAGTATATGACCTGGAACGGGAGGAGCGTCGCGCACCTCCTGCTGCGGATTTTCCTCTTCCTGCCCTCCCCGGTGTTCAAGGTCGCCAACAGCCTTGCCTTTGCGGCGCTTTCCTATGTGCTGGCGCGGCTTGCATCGCCGGATACGCGCTGCAGCTGGCCTACGCTGCTCCTGGTGCAGCTGGGACTGTGGCTGTATGCGGTGGACTTTGCAGAGACCGTTCTGTGGGAGGACGGAGCGTGCAACTATCTGTGGGGCGCGCTGATCATCTTCACGTTTCTGCTCCTCCAGCGGAGAATCCTGGAGAGGAACAGCTCTTCCCTGCACGGCGCAGGAATAAACCGCGCATCTCGCAAAAGCGGCAGCGGACGCAGAAGCGACAGCGGGAGGAACAGGGCGGACGCCGTCAGCATCGCGCAGGCGGCCGGTTTGCTGCTGCTGGGGATCGTGGCCGGCTGGTGCAATGAGAATACCTCGGGCGGGTGCCTTCTGGCACTGCTCCTGATGCTGGTGGTCCGGAAGAGAAGAGGTGCGCGGGTGCCGATCCCGTTCCTTGCAGGACTTGCCGGAAATGCGGCAGGTCTGGCGATTCTGGTCCTCTCGCCGGGCGCCCGGCTTCGGGCCTCCTATGTAACGGACGAGAATTATTCGGGCTTCCTTGGGCTGTTGGCGAGATTTCAGAAGATCACGCTGACAATCCGTGAATATTACGGCGTGCTCCTTGCGGTTCTCCTCGTCATAGCGGTGGTCCTGTGGGTGCAGAACAATCGAAGAGGACTGGAGCGGACGGCCTTCTGCGGCGTCCTGTTCGTTGTGACCTCCTATGCGCTGATCGCTGCACGGCAGACGCAGCCGCGGGCCTTTTTCGGCGCGGGGCTCTTCCTGATGATCGGCATCGCGGGCGGAATCCGGGAGATCCTGGAGGAGAGAGAGAAGGTGCTGCAGGCAGCCTGCTGGAGCCTTCTGTGGGTTCTGCTGCTGCAGTTCCTCTTCGTCTATGCCGACAACGCGACGAACGTGGGCCGCATCTGGAGGGACGAGAGGAACCGTGTTGCCTACATCAAAGAGCAGGCGGCACAGGGGGCGACCGAGCTCACGGTACCGATGGTGCATACCGATTTCTACAATGAGTATTCCGCCATTGAGAAAATGGAGATGACAGAGGATCCGGAATATTGGATCAATGTCTTCTATGAGGAATACTACGGAATCGCATCCATCCGTGCGATTCCTTACGAGGAGTGGGAGGAGCTGCAGGCCGCGGAGTAGGCAGAATAGGCAGACTGGCCGGCCCGTTACGCCTTCGTTTGCGACAGGGTTCGCCAATCGCTCGGCGACATATTCATCACCTTTCGAAACGCCCGGGCAAAGTTCATTTGATTGGGATATCCAACATCGGAAGCGATTTCCCGTATCGATTTGTTCGTGTCCCGTAGGAGCCCGCATGCGACATTGATCCGATAGCGGATAATATAGCGCTGGGGCGTCATAAGAATCGTGTCGTGAAAAATCTTGCCGAAATAGCTGCGGTCAATACCGCACCATGCCGCCAATTGAGAGACGGACATATCTTCCTTGTAATTTCGGTCAATATACATCAATGCTTCATGAACATAGAATTCCTGAAGCGTCCTGGCCTTCGGCGGCCTGGATGATCCGGATGATTGTATGAGCGCATCCAGCAAAAGGTATGCGGTGCCGAGAACCCTTAACGTATTATCGTGATTCTCCACGATGGATAGTATCAGATCTTTTACTCTTTGCGATCCCTCCTGCGACGTCGGGAGGTACAGAGTTGCCTTATGGCTGAAGCCGGCAGCTGTCAAAAACTGCTCCACCTTCAGACCATCGAATTCAAGCCAGACATATTCCCATGGATCCGTTTCATCTGCCGTATAAACGGTGATTTCTCCCGGAAAAATCAGAAACGCCTGTCCTGCCGTCAACATAGATAAGCCCGCGGAAGAAGAGTACGTTCCCTTTCCCGTCAGTACATAGTGCAAAAGATAATGATTATGGGTCGCCGGTCCACAGGAGAGCATCGGCGCACATTGTTCTCGCCCGAATTGATACAGTGTCAAATCAGTAAAGCTGCTTTCACCGAACAAATACGTCACATTCTTGCTCATCGCACAGCCTCCGTCCGCAACGAATATATCCCCATGCGTTCTCATTTTACTAAAAGCGGTTAAATCAAGCAAATTGAAATATTGAGGACAAAGCGCGGTATAGCTATGCTTATCTAGAATGCATAGTATATAAGCATCAACGGAAAAAAATGTTGGGCAGGTGCTACACAAAGATGACGGTGAAGGGGCGATGGCAACCTGTGTGAAATTCAGCATAATGAAATAAGGAGGGTGTCGTGAAAAGAAAAGTATTATGCGCAGGGATGAGCTTATGCATGACGGTAATGGCGATTACGGGGTGTGCTGCCGGGGAAACTGCGGACAAGGAGTCGGCATCTGCCGTGTCAACGGGAGGTGCCGCTGCGGAGACTTCCGGTGAAGAGTCCAATGGGGAGAGCGACAAGGCGGCGGGCACCGGTATCTCCGGAAATCTTGTTATTTGGGATTGGGATGGAGGAACGGCACAGAAATACGTAGATGAGTTTAATAAGGCATATCCGGATGTCAATATAGACATTCAGGAGGTTTCCTGGGACGACTATATTACCAAGCTGCAGACGAGCTATGTGTCCGGCATGGATCTACCGGATATCATATACGGGGAAGTGGCGTGGAGAGGTTCTCTATTCGAAATGGGAATTCTTGAAAATCTGGAGGAGGCTCCGTACAGCTTAAACCGCGCGGACATGGTCGAGTCATCGGTGCCTCTTTGCTCGGATCCGAACGGAAACATTGTCGGCGTGGAAATGCAGGTAACACCGGCCGGATTTGCATACAAGAGAGATCTTGCAAAGGAATACCTTGGCACAGATGATCCTGATGAGGTGGGAAAGCTGATTTCAACCTGGGATGACTTTGAAAAGATCGGGCTGGAGGTAAAAGAGAAGAGCGGAGGTGCTGTCACCATGATGGCGTCGCTGGGGGATGTGGTTCTGTCTGCCATCAGTCAGAATACCGTATCCTATGTAGACGGTGACACCGTGGATATTACAGCGAAGGTTTCAGAACCGCTTAAGAGAGCGATCCGATGCCGTGACGAAGGTATTGTCGGCAATATCGAGATGTACTCCGCGGACTGGTATAATGCGTACTCCACGGAAAACAGTATTTTCTATGAGGCGGGTTCCTGGTGCCCGCCGCTGGTCATCAAGAATTATGATCCGGACGGATCGGGGAACTGGGGAGTTACGACCCCTCCGGAGGGGTCCTTCAATCTTGGCGGTACAACGCTGTCCATCTACAGCGGCAGTGAGAATAAGGATGCAGCCTGGGCCTATATTCAATACATCTTCTTTTCCGAAGAGGGTGGGTCCATCATGTATAACGTAACCGGAAATTACAGCTGCTATGCGCCATATTATACAGGGGATCAGTCTCCGATGGAGAAGGAAGGACCGATGGACGCATTCTTCGGCGGGCAGAGTCTTGTGGATTACTACATCAACACCGCGGCTTTGCAGGCAAAGACCGCTCCCATGAACAAATACGATTCGATTGTCAGTGACGTATGGCAGCAGCTGCTGCCGCAGTATATGTCGGATTCTTCGATCGATGCAGAGAAGGCGGTTCAAATGTTCATTGATACGGTGCAGGAAAAGGAACCGGAGGCCACTGTAAAGTAAGGATTTCCTGAAAATAACATGGTATTGACGAATGGGACCAGGATCTTTGGTCCCATTCGCATTCTATCGGCACAACGGGCTTTCCGTTCGTTGTGACACGAGGTGTGCGGAATGAAACGCAAAACAAACAAGTGGCCGTATATTATGTGTCTGCCTTTTCTTACAGCATACGGGCTCTTCATGCTGTTCCCGATGTGTTACTCGTTTTATCTGAGTCTGTTTGATTACAACGGAATTGCCGGCAAGACCTTTGTTGGATTCAAAAACTATATCACGCTGCTGACAAAGGACAGACTGTTTTGGAAATCCTTTCTGAACACGATCCTTATCACCTGCATGCAGCTGCCGGTGAATCTTATTTTGGGGCTCGTTGCGGCATTTCTTTTATACAGAATCTATCGCGGCAGGCGCTTCTTTCAGGTGGTGAATTTCCTGCCCTACATAACAACGCCGGTGGCCATCGGATTTATTTTCTCATACATCTTTGGGTGGAATTCCGGAATTCTCAACCAGCTCCTGGTGAAGATCGGTTTGTTGCAGGAGAACTTTTACTGGCTTCAGACGGAGTGGTCATCGAGGGTTATCGTGGCGCTGATGATCGTATATCGGAATTTTGGATACTGCATGATGATTTATCTCTCCGGAATGACAGCAATATCCAGTGATTTATACGAAGCAGCAGAGATTGACGGAGCCGGGAAATGGCAGACCTTCCGGTACGTCATTGTGCCGATGTTAAAGAACGTTACCACCTTCCTGCTGATCACATCCTTGATCGGCGCATTTCAGACATTTGATGAGCCTGTGCAGCTGTATTCCGGCTGGGCCGCTTCTTCAAAGAGTGTCGGAGGACCGAACAATGCAGTGTTGACGATTCTCTGGAAGTTTTACGATAACTCCTTTGGAAGCTCGACGAGAATGGGATACGGCGCAGCAATCGCGTATCTGTTGTTCGTGGTAATCGGATTTTTTACCTTGCTCAGTTATTACCTGCGCAGCAGAGAGGACGGGCAATAAAGAGGTGCCGAATGAAGAAAAGAAAGAATACCGGAACATACGTCATCCTGACCATTCTCTCGCTCTTGGCGCTGTTTCCCTACTATCTGATGTTCGTCATGGGAACATACAAGAGTACGGAGCTGTTTAAAGGCATTCCGCTAACCTGCAGTAATTATCTTGCGGAAAATGCCAAAACGGTTTTGAACAGCGGTATTTTGCAAACATACACCAACAGTCTGGTGGTATCGCTGGCCTCCGTTGTGCTGTGCCTTTTTACCAGCATCAATATCGGATATGCGCTTGCAAAACACGAATTCAAAGGGAAAAGGCTCATTACGATTATCGTACTGATGGGGATGGTTCTGCCGACGCAGATTTCGATCATTGGCTACGTCATGGAAATGCGGATCTGGCATTTTACCAATACGCTCATCGCCGTCATTTGTGTCTGGATCGCCAATCCCTTCAGCGCATTCTTTATGATGCAGTTCATACGGGATTCGGTTCCGTCCGAAATCCTCGAAAGCGCCAGAATGGATGGCTGCGGAGAACTGCGTGTTCTGTATCAGATCGTAATGCCCTGTATTAAACCGGCGATTATGACAATTTGCACCTTGGTGTTTCTGTGGTCATGGAACAACTACATGCTGCCGCTCATCGTTTTGAACAAATCTACCGTGTACACGCTGCCGTTGATGATTTCCAATATCGGTGTCGCTTATATACACGATTACGGAGCGCAGATGTTGGCCTTATCGGTTTCGACTTTCCCGGTTTTGATCATTTTTGCCATAGGTTCCAGGTATTTTGTTCAGGGGATTACCGCCGGAGCGGTGAAGGGGTGACCATGGGAATTACCATTATTACGACAGCGGAAAAGTCGGGCAAAAGATGGGATCGCACATCCTGTGACGGTAACACTGTGATCGGAAATGCGGTAAAAATAGTTGTCGATTCCGGAAAACGAAACCAGAAAATTGAAGGATTTGGCGGCGCTTTTACGGACACGGCGGCGGCGGCGCTCAGACAGATGGAGCCATCGCTGCAGGTGCAGGCATTGCAAAAGTATTTTGACCCGCACGTCGGCCTTGGATATAATGCAGGGCGTGTGCCGATCGGATCGTGTGATTTCTCCCGAGAGCTTTATTCTTATGATGATTGCGAGGGGGATACTGCGCTGGAGCACTTCTGTGTTGATCGTGATTTGAACGGGGTGATCCCGTTCATCCTGGACGCACAGAAAACAGCGGGTGATTGTTCTTTGGATTTGTACGCGCTTCCCTGGAGTCCGCCCGCCTGGATGAAGACGAATCGGAGTATGTTGAACGGCGGGAAGCTGAAGCGTGAATATTATCCCACAATGGCAGCCTATATCGGCCGCTTTGTGGATGCTTATCAGAAAAAAGGCATTCCGATCCATGCCGTAACCGCGCAAAATGAGCCGAATGAAATTCAAAAATGGCCGTCCTGTATCTATACCGCCGAGGAAGAGCAGGCCTTCCTTCATTACCTGATTCCGGAAATGCGCGCACGAGACGTGGAGGTTTTATGTTGGGATTGCAATAAAGACTTTATGCGGTCACGCGTTGAATTTCTTATGAGGGATGATAAGATTCGTCCATATATTGACGGAGTTGGCTTTCATTGGTACAGCGGTGGTTTCTACGAGGAATTGGGCATACTGCATCGTGAGTATCCTGAACTGCAATTGTGCGCGACGGAGTGCTGTGTCGTCATGCCGGATGACCTGAGCGATTGGAGCGTAGGGGAGCGGTATGCGTACGATATGATCGAGAATTTCAATCACGGAGCCAGTGTCTGGCTTGATTGGAACCTGTATCTGGACGAAGAAAGCGGCCCTAAATTATTCGAGAATCCGTGTGCAGCACCGATCATTCTGGACAGAAAGCGGCAAAAGCTGGTCTGCATGAGCTCGTATTATTATATTGGACATCTGTCACGTTACATTTCAAAAGGAGCTGTGCAGGTAGAAAGCCGCGTGGAAGCTACGCTGGACGGAACCGGCCTGGTATGCTGTGCATTTCAAAATCCAGACGGAGGAATGGTCGCGGTTGTCATGAATTCCGGTGGTCAGCAAAAGCCTGTTTGCATGGAGATACAAAACCAGCGATGCTGTCTGGTGATGGAGGAACATAGCATAGCGACAATCCTGTTCTCCTTAGATTGCTGAGCGGGAAAAGGAGATAAAAAGAGAGGGTCTGTTCCGGGAAGGAGCAGAACCTCTCTTTTAAG
>CAVAUJ010000058.1:14454-15856 GCA_963591995.1 Succinivibrio sp. | reverse complement strand
GAGTCCGTATGATATTGTCCCGGCTGCCTGTCGGTGCGGCATTTCTGGTGTGCATTCTGTCGGGCTATCTTGCATGGAAGACGGTTCCGTACAACTGGGATTCTATGGCATATCATCTTGCAAGAATTCCGCATTGGCTTCAGAACCAGTCTGTAGCACATTATGCAACGAATATTGATCGACAGGTTTTCAGTCCGACGCTGGCTGAATTTGTCATGCTGCACATATATGCACTTTGTGATGGTCAGGATAAGCTGATTAACTATGTGCAATGCGGATCCTTATGGATCACGGTATATCTGGTTTACGCAATTGCCCGGGAGATCGGCTGTTCCGGAGGAGCCGCAGGAGTGGCGGCGCTGCTGTACGCATCTACGCCGATTGCCTTTGCCGAGAGTTTGACAACGCAGGTGGACTTGTTTTCCGCTGTTTTCGGATTGATCTTTGTCTTGCAGGGAACGCAACTCAGCTGTCAGAGAGAGAGACTTTTTTCCCCGGATGTAAAGAACCGCAATTTTCTGCAGCTGCTCCTTATGAGCGTGTCATTGGGGTTTGGATATCTTTCAAAACCATCGGTATGTCTTGCCATGGTGTTTTTCCTGATTCCAATTCTGATTGGCTGCGCCCGGAGAAGGGATTCGGTGGTTCAGGTTCTTAAGTGCGTGGTGGGATGCGGATTAACAGCGGCTATTGTGGCGGTACCGGAGCTGCTCCGTATGTGGGGCACCTACCATGCATTTACTTATTCCGAGGCCGGAGCGAAGCAAATGATTGGAACAGCGGTTCCGTCCTATGTGCTGGTAAACTTTTTGAAAAATTTCTTTTTCAATCTTCCGAATGTGTACATGCCGGGACTTTCGGACCGCATGGAACACGTGTTGCAGAGAGTGTCATCGGCATTGAATGTGGCCTTGGATGATCCATCGATCAGCGAAGGCGGCAGGACATTTTCATTTAATGCGGTCAGGGAGTACGGCCATGATACAGCCATCAATCCGCTCATTGTGTGGGTATGGATTGCCGTTTGCCTGTGGCTCGTATTGCGGTTGTTCCTTCGGATTGTGCAAATGCTGCAAAATAGCCGCCGGAAAGACGGCGCGGCAATGGATTCAAATCAGAAGATCAAAAGGTCCGCAGGACGACAGTATTTTGCAATCGCTTCCGTCAGCTTTCTTTGCTTCCTTGCTATCTTGCGTTGGGAGATGTTCGAAACGAGATATGAAATACTGTATCTCGCGCTGCTGTGTCCTTCGATTGTCTGGGCAGTGTGTCAACCGCAGAATCCTATGCCTGCAGATGGATCGATAAAAATTCGAAAAGTTATAACGGGACTTGTTTTAGCAGGAACCGCGGGCATGTGTTTGCTTCAAACGCAGAAGCAGTTCAGCTACCATGAGAATAT
>CAVAUJ010000058.1:11940-14226 GCA_963591995.1 Succinivibrio sp. | reverse complement strand
TTCCTTCCTGCCGGATATTATACTTTGGACAGGAAGTACATTGCCGGAACGTGAAGATGGGAGAACAGATATTCTGACGTATCATGGTCAGGACTATGCTGTCGAATATGCCTACGATGACACACATGTCATTTTGAGAAGGCAGATATGAACGTTTCTTTTGGAAGAGTGGCTTGCACAGTGAGAAGAAATGAGAGCAGCAATTGCATGGAGGAGAAGCAGCGCTTTTGGAAAAGATGGGGATGGCTTGTTATTCTCATCACACTCCAGATGGCGGGAGCAATGGTTCTGGCTTGTCATACCAGTGCAGGAGGGGATCCTGTGTTCACCTTTACACTGGCAAATTCGCCGTATGAGTTTAATTACATCGACAACAAGATCGATAAGTTTCCGGGGGAGAACGGATGGTTTGCGGCCAGGATTCTGAAGGAGCAGTATGTGGTGGAAGGCTACGACAGGTTCAACTACAGCGGCGTCTACTGGCATCAGCGGATCGATAACCACCCGCTGCTGTATTATTCCTTGGTACATACGATCTGTTCGTTGTTTCCTGGGACATATTCTATCCTGTATGCGTTGGTGATCAATATTGCGGCATTGCTGCTGATCGATTGGATTCTGCTCCGTATTGCACAGCTGTTGTTCTGCAGGCATCCGCGGGCAGGAGCCTTGGTTCTGCTGATCACTTCCACCTCGATGATTACCTTTTACGGCATGGTGCGCCTGGCCAGAATGTATATGCTGCTCGCACTCATGTGCCTCTGGTTCCTGTGGATCTGTCTGCGGTTGCTACAGCAGCAAAAAGTACATAGCGCGGAAATTCTTCTGTGCGTGCTGTTGGGATCACAGACACATTACTATTTCTATGTCTACGGAGCTCTCTCGGGCTGCGGAACACTTTTGTTTCTGGCAGTGCAAAGAAAATGGAAGGAGATTGTGCGTATTTTCTGGGCGGCGTCGCTGGGAGAAATGTGTTCGCTGATGCTGTTCCCGTGGGTGGTCTGGCATATCATATTCAACCAGATGGATAAAAATGAGACACTGACCGGATGGACAACCGAGATGCTGCGGAATTATGTTCATTTCGTGAACCAGTCGGTATTCAACGGGCGGGGACGATTGTGGCTGTGTGTCCTTCTGCTCGTTGTATTATCCGGGCTGTGGAAAAAGGTGCGGAAGAAAGAGAGAAGCCGAACGGAAGAATATACCTGGGCAATGCTTGCCGGAACAACGCTGTTGTATTCCGGTGTGATTTTCAATCTGAATGGTGCGGTGACACACTATGCGACACCGGTATATCTTCCGACCTGTATCCTGCTGTCCGGAATGGTGATGCAGCTTGTCGGCGTCGGAGAGAGGGTCATTGGGCCGGCAAAGAAGCTGAAATACGTGAGCGTATGCTTTACAGCGGCAGCCGGGGCACTGGCGGTTCTGTTGTCGGGGAGCGCAACGAATTTGCGGGACTGCTTTGCAAATGCGGTGAACGGTTACCATGCCTACATGGGTATGCATCAGGTGTCCGAGGCGTATCAGGGCGCGGATTGTCTTTATGTAGCAGGGAAGGAAGATAATCTCCTCGAGAGCCTGTGGTTTGAATTCGGCGAGTATGATGAATTCAAGAGAGTTTCCGCAGAGGAGTATGAGCAGGTGATTGCAGAAGACGAGTGGTCAGAGATTCTGAAGGGGAGAGACACAGAGAATGAGATAATTCTCTATTTACCGGAGAATCTTTCCCTTCCGGAGGGAGCAGAATTATTGGCGGTCAACAATGGCTTTCAGGCTGCATTGATCGGGAGCGATGCCCTTTGAGAACACGAGGAGAAATATGGCCGGGGATAGGGAGAGCATGAGAATACTCGGTAAGAAGGAGCGAAACGAATTGCACGGAGCAAGGCGGAGCGGTTATTTGTGTGAGCTGCGCAGAAACTGGAAGGGAATGCTGTGGCTGACAGCAGCCTTCGGCACGGTGTTTTCCTTGAAGGGAGCCTCGGTGGAATCCCTGGTGCGCGCCAATGTAGAGCACACCATCCCGGGCGCAGAGGATGCAGGCGTTGTTGTGCCGATGCTGACAGGAAGGTTCGATCTGGCTGCAGATCAGAATCTCTGGTACAGCTATCGGTACGCCCTGTGCGGAATCATGATCGGACTGGCCGTCTCTGCCGCAATCGTTCTGGTGCGGTATTTGGTGACGCGTAAAGAAGCGTAAGGTATGTTGTCTGGGACGGTGTGAGGGAGATACTGTTGGTTATCTGTCGGATACAACCGAATAATCCAAAGAATACAGAG
>CAVAUJ010000058.1:0-11718 GCA_963591995.1 Succinivibrio sp. | reverse complement strand
TGGTCCTCCGTGGCCTTATTCAGTCTGCAGCCTGGCATCTGGGGAAATCAATATTATCCCATCACGGTTTTGGTTGCTCTGGTGTGCATTCTGGGAGGTACCGGATATTTTCTCCGTGTTGCGGGGAGCAGAAGAGGAATCGGCAGAAGCACGCGAATTGCGATTTTCTCGTTAACGGGGCTCCTTCTGATTCAATATATGCCGAATATGCAATGCGGGCTGTTCTGGTGGACCTCCGTGGCGCATTATTGCATTCCCTATGGAGTCACGCTGTTGTGCATGGGCTGGAGCCTGCGTTTTCTGGATACGGGAAGGAGAGCATTTCTCGTCGGATGCTGCCTTGGCATGACCTATCTGGGCGGTGCGGGATATCCGGAGGTGGTGCTGGGCGCTGTGTGGCTGTTCCTGCTGCTGTTGGTGCAGGCCCTTCGGTCGGCGAAGGAAGTAGATGAAGTGGGTCTGGTACAGCGGCGTGCGCCGGGAGAAGAGACTGCTGCAAACGGACGCAGGACGGGTCGGCATTTCCTGTGGCTGATGCTGCCGCTTGCATTGGAAATGGCCGGCTTTGCGGTCAGTGCCGTATCACCCGGAAACCGAAACCGCGGAGGGGAGAGCTTTGGCTTCAGCGCTGGGAAGGTACTGTGGACACTGGCGGCCTGTGTGCGAGAAGGTCTTGCGGAAACGGCAGCGTATTCGGTCCGCGTGCGTCCGCTGTTGCCGGTTCTCGTGATCCTTGTGCTGCTTCTGCTGCCGGATTCCATGCGGAACAGGGAGAACGGGAAGAAAAATCTGACCGCCATTCTGGCCGCGGGCTTTGTCATCTGTATCGTGCGGGCACCCGTTCTCTATGCTGGAACCGATGCCTCCGGCGGGGTGCCGGACTCCTATTGGTTCATCACGGTGACAGCGCTGGTCTGGCTGCTCGAGACTCTTCTCGGCCCGCAGGGCAGCTCGTGCGGAGAAGCCGTGCAGTCACAGCCGGAGGATGGGAGTAAAGAAGCCGGGCACGCAGTGACTCGGGCGGGAATCCTTCTGATCAGCCTCTTTCTGCTCCTGATGTTCCGGCACATTGTCGGCTCCACGGTGGATTATACCTGTGTGCAGTTCATACGCAGCGGTGCCTTGGCGGATTATCATACGCAGATGGAGGAGTGGCTGGATATTCTGGAGAATCCGGAGATTACAGAGGCACAGCTCCCTGCCATGAACGATGAGCAGGGGCCGTTCATGCTGATGGTACCGCTGGACGACGAGACGGCCTGGTCGAGCAGCGTATATGCCGCGTATTACGGCAAAAAATCGGTTGTCTGTGTGCCGAGAGAATAACGGAGGTTAGCGGATGGATTCCTTTTTTCTGAATTTGTATCGTACGAGACTGTACCTTCCTTTGGCACTTATTTTCGTGCTTTGTGTGTTTGTACCTGCAGTTCGGAAGCGGATTTCATGTGTTGCCGCCAGAATAGATCGTGGAAAAACCATGTCTGCTGCAGTCATCTGCGCAGCGATATCATTTTTGTTCTGTATTGGAGTGATTTATGAAGGAAAGAGTTGGGGAGGCGATTTTAGCCAGTACTACGCACAGGCGCGCGCTGTTGTGACAGGAACCATCGCAGAGTGGTATGAGAAGAATATCTTCATTATCGATCATTCCTGTGTGATCGGAGCAGATGTGTATCCTTGGATGTGGCCACTGATGATTGCGCCGGTTTATGCAGTCTTTGGAAGCTTTCCGGTTATGCTGCTGAAGGTATATGAAGCTGTCATCGTGGCTGCAGGTGTATTTCTCCTGATTTACTTTCTGCGTCGCAGGGTACCGTTGTCACGAGCGGTATTTCTATGCTGCTTTGTTCTGTGGAATTATGTCTATATTATGGATGTAAATTCCACAGAGGCGGATCTCGTCAGTTTTTTCTGGGGAATGGTTGCACTGAATTTCGTTGATCTGTATTTACGGGAGAGAAACGAAGAATCTTTGCATGTGAGGAGATTATTGTGCTACTCCGTAGGGAGCGGAGCGGCAATATGCTGTGCAGTGATGACGAAGACGCTGTGTGAAGGATTGCTGCTGGCTCTTATTGCGTATGATGTGGTTCAGCTCGTTTTGTATTTTCTGCATCGAAGGGGAGGCGCTGCCGACACAGCTATGACGAGAGCGGTTGGAAAAGCAGCGATTGCTGCGACACCGTACATCAGCTATATAATTTGTTCAGAAGTTTTCAATCGTTTGCTCCTTCCGTCCGGAGGCTCCTACAAGGATTATTTCACATTTTCTGCCTGGCGATTTCAGACCGGCATAAGGTGGTATTATGGGATCTTTCAGGGTTTCTTCGGGAGTAGTGTTCGGCCAATCATATCCGTTATCGTATGTGCATGCGGCACAGCCTTGCTGCTGTTGACAGCAGCGGGCATAGCCGTCAGCATAATTCGCTTTCACGGAAAACTTGAGTTGTACTATGGTTTTTATGTGTGTGGCATGTTACTCATGTTGCTGTTTTACGATTATTACAGATCTTCTTTTGTACTGACCTTTTACCCGTTGATGCTTCTTTTTGCATATTATGCCATGCAATGGTTGTTTACACTGGCAAGAAGGATTTTGCCCGGAAGAGCCGCGGCCGTTTTCAGGCGAGTATGTTGCGGAACGGGGATGGTTGTATTGCTGTTGACCTTGTCGCAGTCGCTGACGGCAGTGTATGCAGTGCAATGCCGGAATTACAACATGAATGACATTATGACAGAAGAGACGCAGGAAACGTTTGCGTACATTCGAGACAATCTTGACTCGGATGACGTGGTGTACTTCTTAAAACCAAGAGTACTCTACCTGTACACAGACGTGTATTCCTACTACTGGGATGACGATGATCCGGCCAGGCTGGATCTGGCTGACTACGTGTTGATGAGTGTCTATAATGATCAGCCAAATATTCAGGAGGTGCTGGATGATCCGTCGGATTACCGGACCGTGTTTCAGAATGAAAGGTTTACACTTTACCGGAAAATCCAGGAAAAAGAGAGCATGGGAGAGTTATGCGGAGCAAGAAACATAAAATAATGTGCCGGGGGCTGCAGATCCTGCTCTTTGGCGCGATTTTGTATCTGGCGGAATGGGGGCTGGCGCTGCTCCTGTGCAAGGAGCCGTCCTCCTGGGGGCGGCGGATCCTGAACCAGATTTATCAGGAGAGCAGCATTGACGTATGCTTTATCGGCGGGTCCCAGGTGCTGCAGGGAATCGATCCGTCGGTCGCTTCGGAGGTACTGGGGGGAACAGCAGTGAACATCACGTCCTCACAGCAGCCGCCTGCGGCAACGGCGGCGCTGGTGCGGGAGGCGCTGCGGGAGCACCCGGAGATTTCAAGGATGTATGTCTCGCTGGATTATTCCCTGGTGATGGCGGAAGACGTGAATCTGGAGAGCATTTACATTGTAGCGGATGCCATGAAGCCGTCCCGGAACAGGTTGCGGTATCTGCTGCGGGCAACGCCGCAGGAATATTACATCAACAGCCTTCTGCCGCTGCGAAAGGGAGAGAGCTATGCGACCTCACCGGCGGAGGTGCGCGCGAACCTTCAGACGCTGTTCTCGGAGGATTACCGGAACCGCAGCGCGGTGCAGGGCTTTGCGGACAATGCAGGGATGAGTGAGGACGCGTTTGAAGCGCTGGCGGAGAAGATCCGGGAGGGAGATGAGGTGCAGCCGCTGGCCGATGAGGAAGGCGGGGTCACACTGCCGGAGCGCTCCGCGGAGGCCATCCGGGATATCCTTGCGGCGTGTGAGGAGCACGGAATTCAGCCGGTCTTCTTTGCAACACCCATGCCGGCCTTTATGACGGAGAAAATCACCGACTACGATCGGTATGTGCAGGCGGTGGAGGAGCTCCTCCTGGAAGAGGGCGCGCCGTATTATGATTACAACACGTGTATTTCGGAGGCATCCGCGGAGAGCGTTCTGCAGTTTGACCGGAGCGCTGCGGAGAACTTTACGGACGAATATCACTTGAGCGGAGCGGGCGCACGGCAGTTTACGGGACTCCTGCTGGAATCCGACGGAGCAAGGTGAGAAGAGGCAGGGAAGGCAGCAATGAGAAATCTGTTCATCACAACCTATGACGGAGAGTGGAAGGGACCTGCGGGCGTTCTGCAGGAGCGCCTTGGCTACGAGCTCCTGGAATTGCACGGGAAGGAATACGGCAATTTCCCGACGAAGGGAGAGCTGCTCGGAAAGGAGCTCGGCAATTCCCGGAACCTGTTCCGGCATCGCCGGGAGATTGACGGCGCGGGGACGGTGATCTGCTCCAATTATTGCGCACTGGTGCTCCTTCTGATGAAGAAAATGCACCTGGTTTCCTTTGACCGTCTGTTGTGGTTCGGCGTCTATGTGCATCGGCCGAAGATGATCGATGTCTGCCGGCGGCTGATCCATTTCGCCCTGCCGAGGGAAGAGGTGTCCGCCGAGGGCGATGCGGTGAAATTCAAGGTGGTCGTGTTCTCCCGGCCGGAGGTGGAGCTGTATGCGAAGGGCTTTGATCTTGGCAGGGAGCATTTCCTTTATGTCCCGTACGGGGAATGGAACATGGAAAAGCAGCTCTTACCGGGCGGAGATGAGGGATATTTCTTCTCCGGCGGGTATGCGAACCGGGATTTCGTCACGCTGGCTGAGCTTTTTCAGGACCGCCCCTGGAGGCTGGTCATTGCGGCATCGAGAGCCAACACGGATTTCGTGCGGTACTGTGAGGAGCACGTCCTCTCATCCAACATCACGGTTTACTGGGACATTCCGGCGGAGGAGTTCAACCGGCTCCTTCGCTTCTCCCATGCGGTCATTCTCCTCATGAAATACAACACCGGCGCGAGCGGACAGGTGGTGCTGCTGACGGCACTGGAGCATGAAAAGCTCATCATCGCCTCCTATACCGATGTGGTGGACGAATACGTGCAGAATGAGAAAACCGGATTGATCCTGCGGGAGAAGTCGCAGGAGGCGCTGGAGGCGGTCATGGAGCGTGTCTGCGATCCCGCGCAGCAGGAGCACATGGCGGAGCTGGCGAGGGCCGGCCGCCGGCATTACGAGGACACGTTCTCCTACCGGGCCATTGCGGATTATCTGGAAAGAGAACTTTCCTGAGAAGGTTCTGTAAGACTATAAGAAATGAGGAGAAATGAGAGTTCGTGAGAGAGTGATTTCCATATGCCGGGAGGAGGGAACAGCCTTCCGGCGACTGTATTTGTACAGCCTCTTCCTGTACCTGCCCCTGATCGTTCTGCGGCTGACCAATTGCATGGACGGGATGTGGGACCAGGATGATCACGTGGCAGGAGCTGCAGAGCTGCGGATCGGCCGGTGGTTCTGGCCGTATCTGGACCGGCTGCGCCTGAACCTTTCGCTGGATCCGTTTCCGGCCCTGGTCTCGCTGGCGATGTTCACGGCGGGCTTTCTGCTCGTGTTGTCCGCGCTGCGGCTGCGAAGGACCTGGATCACCTGCGGCGCGGGGCTCCTCTTTCTCTCATCGCCGGCGGTGCTCTGCCAGCTCTCTTACAGCTACATGTCCATCACCTTTGCCACAGGATTTCTTCTGGCGGTGCTGGCCGTATGGGTGCTGACAGAGGGCGCGTTTTTGCTGCGCAAGGGGACCGGCAAGGCGCGGGGCATACTGCGGAATCCATGGATTCTGGTGTCGGCGGTTCTCATCGCCCTCATGATGGGGTGCTACCAGGCCTTTCTGGGGGTTGCCTGTGTGCTGGCGCTGTTCGTTTTCCTGCTATTGCTGGCGCGGGAGAGAACGCTGCAAAGGGCCTTTTCCTTCGCCCTGCAGATGCTGGCCTCATTGGTTCTGGGGGCGGTTCTGTATGAGCTCTGTCTGCACGCCTGCCTTGCATATTACGGGGAGACGCTGTCGGATTACAACGGCGCCGATGCCATTACGTTCTCCGGGGTCCTTGGGAATCTGCCCGCGAGCCTTCGGCATACCTATACTTCCTTCCGGTATTACTACGGACAGAGCGGCAGCCGGTTTCATGCCCTGCAGGGGCAGCGGTGGTTCCCGGCTCTGTATGCGGTGCCGGCAGCGGGTGCCGTGCTGTTCATGCGGCAGGCAATCTGCCGGGGGAAGGGTAGCACGAAGCGCGGCAGGTTCGCACCGGGATCCTGGCTGCGCCTTGCCTTGATGGTGCTCGCACTGGCACTGATCCCGGTCTATGCCAACAGCTTCTTCCTGCTGGCCGCCTCGTCGGAGACACAGATGCAGATGACGGGCGGCATGGCGCTTTCCCTCCCGCTCCTTCTGTGCCTGTGGGAGGAGGTCCTGCACAGGGACGTGCAGGGAGGCCGGCTTCTCCTGCGCGGGATCTGTGCGGCCGGGATGGCGGCGCTCCTCTACGGTGCTGCCGCACAGGCGGTGACGGACGAGTATGCCATGTACGTGGGACGGCAGGCTACGACAACGCTGGCCGGGAATGTGCTGGATCAGCTGGCTCTTGCGGGGACCGATTATACGGAGCAGGTGGTCATGGTTTACGGACAGCCGGCGCAGTCGCCGCTGTTTCGCCACACGGAGCTGTATGACCGTGCCAATTACTATGCGCAATACGGGAACTGGGCAGCCGGGACGGAGGCCAACCGGCTGTGCTGGTCCAATTTCTACGGAACGCAGCTGCGGGTGAACGTGAATTATGCGCAGGGGGACACGCTGGAGACCATCTACCATTCTCCGGAGGTGGCGGCGATGCCGGTGTATCCTGCGGCGGGATCAACGGCCAATGTGTGGGGCGTGACCGTGGTGAAGATCAGCGAGTAGCACCGTTCTTTAAAATCGTATTTATAACCGATGCAACAGACATGCGGAGCAGGCGGCGTGCCTTCGCGGAACGCAGGGAGGAGTGGGATGATTCCCCATAAGATTCATTATTGCTGGTTTGGACATAACCGGAAGCCAAAGCTCATCGAGAGGTGCATCGCATCCTGGCGGCGGTATCTTCCGGACTGGGAGATCATTGAGTGGAACGAGAGCAGCTATGATGTGAACAAGAATGCCTATATCCGGGAGGCCTATCGGCAGAAAAAGTGGGCTTTTGTCGTGGATTATGCGCGGTTTGACATCCTGAATCGCGAGGGCGGCGTCTTTCTGGATACGGATGTGGAGCTCCTTCGTCCCATTCCGGAGGCGTTCCTGCAGCATGCGGCCTTCACGGGATTTGAGAGCAGCTCCACGGTGAATCCGGGACTGATCTATGCGTCGGAGCCGGGGCAGCCGATGCTCGATCGGATCATGCGGGCCTACGAGGGACGGCCGTTCGGAGAGCAGGTCGGCGGCAGGATCGAGAACATCGTGGATATCGTGACAGGCGTTCTGAAGGCGGGGGGCCTCCGGGAGGACAATTCCTATCAGATCGTGCAGGGAGTTGCGGTTTATCCCAAGGAGATTTTCTGCTGCTTCAATCACGAGGTGCAGGCCTTTGAGGTGACCGAAGACACCGTGTCGGTGCATCATTACTATGCCAGCTGGTCGCCCTGGTACCGGAAGCTGTATTTTCGCTGCATCAAATATGCGGCAAGGATCCTTGGAAAGGAGCGGTATCTGCGGTGGAAGCGGGTGCTCAAGAGAAGGGGGAAAGGTCCGCGGCAATGACCGCGGCCGTACCTTCTCCGAAGGACGGCAGGGGTGGTTACAGGTCCAGGGAATCTTCGTTCAGGAGGAATTCATACAGACCAAGGTGCAGAATACCGGCGTCATCTGTCCAGGCCTTCATGGAGGATTTGGTGATCAGAATTTTTTTGAAGAAATCCCCTGTGTTTTTCAGCGGACGGAGTTCGGTTTCCATTTTGGACGGATCGCTGACATTCAGCGCAGACTGGATATAGTATTTTTTCATTCCACGATTTACGACAAAATCAATTTCACATTGCTTCCTTGTTAGCCTGGCCCCGGAATGCTCCGGGATTTCCACCACACCAATGTCGACGGCATAGTCCCGGCACAGGAGTTCATTGTATATGATGTTCTCCATAATGTGCGTTTCCTCCTGCTGCCGGAAGTTCAGCCGGGCGTTGCGCAGACCGATGTCGGTGCAGTAATACTTTGACGGATACGAAAAGTACTTCCTTCCCTTGACATCATAGCGCTTGACATTGTTGAACAGAAAGGATTCCGTCAGGTAGTTCAAATAGTTGGAAATGGTCGTGCCGGACACAGAGATGTTCTTTACGGTCCCAAGTGTATTGGCGATTCTGCTGGCATTGGTGAGGGAACCGATGGACGAGCACAAATCATCTGTCAACTCTGCGAGTACATCCGGAAGAGCAATGTCGTAGCGCTCGGTAATGTCCTTAAAGTATACCTGCGTAAAAAGGCTTTTCAGGTAGGCTGCCTTATCGGCGTCTGTTTTGCGGGTTAAGACCAACGGCATCCCGCCGTACAGGGCGTATTCTTCGTATGCTTCGGATTTGTCGCCGCCGACGGTGGCATAATATTCCCTGAAGGAAATGGGGTATACACGGATTTCATCGCCGCGTCCGCGGAAAACGGTCAGAACATCCTTGGTCAGCATTTTGGAATTGCTGCCGGTCACATAGATATCGACGTTGCGAAGCCGCAGAAGGCCGTTCAGCACATGGTACAGCCGGATCGAGTCCGGATTCCTAAGTTCATCCCTGGCAATCGCATACTGTACCTCATCAATAAGAATGTAGTACATTTCTTCTGAGACGATTTTGGAACGAATGAATCGGGAGAGTTCCTCAGGATCGCGGTATTGAAGGAACAGATCGTCGTCCAACGCAATCGAAATAATCTGCTCTTTGCGGACACCGTTCGCAATCAGATGATCATAGAACAGGTTGAAGAGCAGAAAGCTCTTGCCGCAGCGGCGGATTCCCGTAATGACCTTCACCAGACCGTTTTCCTTTCGGTCGATGAGCTTTTGCAGGTAACGATTTCTTTGAATGATCCGGTTCATACAGTAGCCCTTGCTCACTTGAAACTTGGTGCATATTGTGACTGACTTTCAAGAGAATGATAGCTTTGTACACAACGAAAAGCAATCGGTTGCTGTAAAAATCCCGGACAGCGTCTGCGTGGATGTGCGAGCTTGTTTACGCAGATGCGCAGCTGGTTTTTGCGATTGGATATTCTGTAGCTGTTTAGCACCCGCATCTCGATTTTCCTTCGGAAAACCTCGATGTGGCCGCACAGGGGGACGAGAATGAGAAGAAATAAGGCAGACAGAACCGGGAACGGACAGAACGCACCGGTGCGGAAAGAGAACGGCGCAGCGCATAGGGCAGCGGTGCGTCCAAGCGGTGCGGCACCGGCAGAGCGCATCGCTTCGCTGGATCTCGTGCGGACCTTTGCCATCCTTTGCGTGGTGCTGATCCATGTGACGCGGAAGCTCTATGTCTTCGAACCGGACCGCATCAACGAGCTCTCGGGAGCCAACCGGTTGTTGAGCATCGGCTGCTTTACCATCGGCAGCATCGGTGTTCCGCTCTTTCTCATGCTGACGGGATATCTGCTGCTCGCAAGAGAGTATGACAGGGAGAGCGCAAAGCGCTTCTACCGGACGCATCTGTTCCCTTTGCTCGCGGTGTGGGAAATCTGGCTGGTGATCTATGACCTGTTCCTGACGCTGTACATGGGGCAGGAATTCGATGCCGTTCTGATGCTCAAGCGGGCGCTGTTCCTGGAGTATGCGGGAATGGAGCACGCCTGGTACATGCCGATGATCCTTGGCGTATATCTGTTCCTCCCCTATGTGTCGATGGCCCTGCACCGGATGGACGGAAGGGTATTGCGGGCGCTGCTGGTCATTCTGGCGCTCTACCGCATGACCGTGCCGGTCGTCGCGGTGTGGCAGAGGGCGACGGGGGCCGCGGACGTGATCAGCTCGGCGGTGGATCTTGATTACGGCGGGAGCTATTACGGCATCTATCTGGCACTGGGCTTTTGCGCGGCGCAGCACCGCGGGGCCTTGGAGACGCAGCTGCGCGGCAAAAGGGGAGTGCTGTATCGCTTTCTCCTGCTCGCAGGGGCTCTTCTTGCCGGTGCGGGGTGCGTTTGGATGCAGAGCCGGCTCTATTCCATCGGCTATCTCTATCTTCTGGGCTACGACAACGTGATGCTGGGAATCTGCAGCGCGTGTGTAGGGCTCCTTCTCCTCTCGCTGCGTGTTCCGGGTCCCGTAACCGGCATCCTGCAGCGCACGTCGGTGGATGCTTTCGGCGTCTTTCTCGTCCATGAATTCGTCATCCTGGTCCTGTTCCGCCACATCGGGCCGGTCACGCACCGGTACCTGGCGGTTCCGGGGATTACGCTGGGAACGTATCTGCTGTCCCTTGCCGCGGTGGAGCTCCTCTCGTTGCTTCCGTATGTAAAGCGTCTCCTGTGGAAGAAATAACGCCGATTTTATCAGTTATATCTGATGAAATTGCGATTTTCGCATTGAATCGAAGCTATATCTGCGATACGATGGCGTTATTCCCGAAAAGGAGGTTGTGGATTGTATGATCAAACGTGAATTGTATATGAGCCGCATCCGCCCGTTTATCGGAACGGAGCTGGTAAAGGTTATGACCGGCATCCGCCGCTGCGGCAAATCGGTTATGCTGGAGCTGATCCGGCAGGAGCTGGTGGAGAACGGTATTGATCCGGCCCGGTTCCTTTCCATCAACTTTGAAGACATGCGCTATTCGCATCTGCAGACGGCAGAGGCGCTGCACGAGGAGATCATCGGGAGAGCTTCCGGGGCAGAGGGGAAGGTCTACCTGTTCTTTGACGAAATTCAGGAGGTCCGAGACTGGGAGAAATGCATCAATTCTCTGCGGGTTTCGCTGGACTGTGACATCTATATCACCGGTTCGAATGCAAGGCTGCTGTCCGGTGAGCTGGCAACCTTCCTGGGAGGACGGTATGTGGAATTCGTGATTTATCCGTTCTCCTTCGGGGAGTTTCTGGAGCTGTATCGTTCGATTGCGCAGGACACCTCCGTTCCGGAGTGCTTCCGGAAATATCTGCTCGCAGGAGGGATGCCGTATCTTGCAAATCTCGGCTACGCAGAGGCTCCGTCGAGACAATACCTCTGCGATTTGTTCAACTCGGTTCAGCTGAAGGATGTGGTGAGACGGAACAGCGTTCGTGATGTTGATCTGCTGGAGCGGATCATCGACTATGTGATGGCGAATGCGGGGACCACCTTTTCAGCTAGCTCCCTCGCAAAATATCTCAAAAAGGAGCGGCGTACGGTCGCCCCGGAGACAATTCTGAATTATATCAGATATTGCTGCGAGGCTTATCTGCTCTATGTGGTGAAGCGGGAGGATCTGCATGGCAAGCAGATCCTTTCCTCCAATGAGAAATATTACATCGCCGATCACGGCATCCGGGAGGCGGTTTACGGCGGCAATATGCGGGACATCAATCTCGTGCTGGAGAACATCGTTTTTCTGGAGCTGCTGCGCCGTGGATATGAGGTCACGGTTGGCAGAGCGGGGGATAAGGAAATTGATTTTGTCTGCAGCAGGCACGGAGAGAAGCTGTACATTCAGGTCACCTATCTGCTGGCATCGGAGGAAACCATTCAGCGTGAATTCGGTGCGTATGCCGGCATTCGTGACAATTATCCCAAATATGTCGTTTCTCTTGACGAGCTCGATATGAGCCGGGACGGCATCAAGCACCGGAATATCCGGGATTTCCTTCTGGCGGAGGAATGGAACTGAGCCATCCCC
>CAVAUJ010000057.1:0-15864 GCA_963591995.1 Succinivibrio sp. | reverse complement strand
CTTCACGAAAAAGAGTGGACCGGAAAGGCCCACTCTCAATGTCAACTCTGATTTATACACGTATATGTTACCGCGTTCTCCTGTCCTTTGCAAGGACTTTTTGCCCTGCGGCGGTGCCTGTCCCCGTTGCCGGTCACTCACTAACTGGGCGACAGGCTGGCGAGTGTACCGTAATCTATCCCCACACCTCTTCCGCAATTTCCTTCACCAGCGCCAGCTTGGCCCATTGCTCCTCCTCGGTCAGCTTGTTGCCGATCTCGCAGGAGGCGAAGCCGCATTGCGGCGACAGGTACAGCCGGTCAAGATCAATATACTCGGCCGCCTCGCGGATGCGGGCGATGATCTTGTCCTTGTCCTCCAGCTCCGCGGACTTGGTTGTGATCAGGCCCAGAACCACCTTCTTGTCCCCTGTGATCTCCTTTAAGGGGGCAAAGCCGCCGGAGCGCTCGGAATCGTACTCCAGATAGTATGCATTCACATGCTCGCCGGCAAAAAGGTAACGGGCGATCCCGTCATATCCTCCGGTTGCCGCATAGGTGGAGTGGAAATTGCCGCGGCACACATGCGTGTTGATGATCATGTCCTTCGGTGCCCGGTCCAGAACCGCATTGTTGATGTTCAGGTAACGCTCCCGAATCACATCAATCCCCGCATCATCCGTGCCAAAGAAGGTATGCCGCCGCGGGTCCACCAGAAGGCCCCAGGAGCAGTCGTCCAGCTGCAGGTTCCGGCAGCCCTCTGCGTACAGATCGGCGATGAAATCCAGATATGCCTTCACGATATCCGCTTCAAAGGCCTCGGTACTCTCATAAAATGCCGCACGGTTCTCCTGTGCAAAAGGCATATCAAACTGTTCCAGGAACTGCGCCGGCGCCGGAATGGTGAGCTTTGCCACGGTTTCCGCATCCTCCTGCGCCTGTACAAAGCGGAAATGCTCCAGAAAGGGATGGCTTCCCTTGTAGGCCACCTTTCCCGTCAGGAAGGTGTCGTCAATCATCGCTGCCTCTCCCGCAAAGGGAAGTCCTGTCTTCGTCGGCTGATGACCGATGCCGTCAAAGCCCCACATGAAGTCCAGATGCCAGGTGGCGCGTCGGAATTCTCCGTCTGTGATAACGTGATAGCCGGCTTTTTTCTGCCGATCAATCAGCTCCAGGATGCAGGCATCCTCCACCTCGCGCAGTGCTGCTGCATCGATTGCGCCTGCCGCAAAGGCGCTTCTTGCCTCCTTGAGCTTTTCCGGCCGCAGAAAGCTTCCGACAAAATCATAACGAAACGGTGTGGTCTTGCTGTTCATCTTCTCTTCATCCTTCCCGCCGCAGTCTGCCTGCGGCATTGCACGTAATCGGGCGGTTGGCCGGCGGCGCCCCCTGATCGGACAACTCCGCCAGGACCCGTCGCCCGGCCGGCGTCCGTACAGTAACCCGCGACGTACCAGCGCGATGTACCAGGAGCCAACCGCCTTGCCTATTATAGATTTCAGGCTTATGCTCGGATAATACGAATAAACATCTGCCCGTTATAGATTCAATCTATGACAGAAAGGACCGCCATGACACTGAACCAGCTGCGGTACGTTGTCACCATTGCAGAATGCAGCTCGATTACGCAGGCAGCCAAAAAGCTTTTCCTCTCGCAGCCAAGCCTCACCTCTGCCGTTCATGAGCTGGAAAATGAATTGGGAATCACGCTGTTCCTGCGCACCAGCCGCGGCATCCGCGCAACGGTGGAGGGAGAAGAATTTCTCGGATATGCCCGTCAGATGCTCGAGCAGGAGAATCTGATCCGTGAGAAATATCTGGGCACCTCCCACGGCAAATATTCCTTCTGCGTCTCAACGCAGCATTATTCCTTTGCGGTGGAGGCCTTCGTGGATCTCCTCAAGGATTATGATCAGGCCGAATATGAATTCCACATCCGGGAGACCCGGACCTACGACATCATCGAGGATGTGGCCATGCTACGCAGCGAGGTCGGCGTACTCTACCGGAATTCGTTCAACGAAGCTGTCCTCAACCGTACCTTTGCGGAGCATGATCTCTCGTTTCATCCTCTGTTCCGTGCCAGGCCGCATGTTTTCCTCGGACAGGAAAATCCGCTGGCGTGCAAAGCCTCGGTTACGCTGGAGGATCTGGCGCCCTATCCAAGGCTCTCCTACGAGCAGGGGGAGCACAATTCCTTTTATTTTTTCGAGGAGCCCCAGAGCACACTCCCCCGGCAAAAGGACATCGTGGTAACCGACCGCGCAACGCTTTTCAATCTCCTCATCGGGCTGAACGGATATACCATTTGCAGCGGTATCATCAACACAAGGCTCAACGGTGAGAACATTGTCGCCGTTCCGCTGGAGGCAGATGACTGCATGGAAATCGGGTACCTTACGCACCGGCATCTCCAGACCGGGCGCCTTGCCCGGGAATACATCGCCGCCCTGCAGACGCATTGCACGGAAACGCATTGAAGAATATCGAAAAATCCTTGTCACCGTCCTTTGCTTTTCTTCGTATGTACAAAGGAATACGGTGTAGAATACTCGCAGTCACTCCAAACGGACACAGAAAAGACAGATACAGAAAGGACAGCAAGCCATGGATGAGATTATGAAGCGCAGTCATGAACTGAGAGACGATCCCACGCGCCACTACAACTGTGCGCAGGGTGTATTTATTCCCTTTGCAGAGAGAAAAGGAATGGAGAAGGAGACAGCGAATGCCATCACCGAGCACTTCGGCGCCGGCATGCGGACCGGCATGACCTGCGGCGCCATTACCGGCGGCCTCATGGCGCTTGGCCTGTATGGAACCAATTCCCCGAAGGATGCCGTGGAATTCATTCGGCGCGTAAGTGAGCTTCACGCCGGACGCACGCAGTGCAAGGAGCTGCTCGCCGCAGAGGTCTCCTCCCCCGCACTTAAAAAACCGCATTGCGACGCCATGGTATATGAGGCGGTGCAGGCGGTTGAGGATATGCTGGCAGACCGCGGCCTGACGATTTAAACCCGGTACATCGATTTTTAAAACGATGTACCGGAACGGTTGATAAAAAGGGACTGCCGATGAAATCGGCAGTCCCTTTTTACTGTATTGCTGTCTGTATGCACGAAGACATGCAGAAGCCACCATGCGGAGGAAGGTGTGCATGGTGGCTTCTGCTATTGAATCATATCGAAGAGCTTCGATAAAATTCCGTCTGTTCTGTTGACTCCGTATTCCGTTTACTACGATTACTCCACATCCTGAAGGGCTGCGAAGTCCTCTTCTCCGGTGCGGACCTTTACAACCTTTGCTACGTTGTAAACGAAGATCTTGCCGTCGCCGATGTGTCCGGTGTACAGGGCCTTCTTGGCTGCCTCGATAACCTTCTCCACCGAAATCTTGGAGATGATTACCTCTACCTTTACCTTCGGCAGCAGCGTGGAATCCACAACTGCGCCGCGGTAACGCTCCGTGGAGCCCTTCTGGATGCCGCAGCCCATAACCTGCGTCATGGTCATGCCGGTCACGCCCAGCTCGTTCAGCGCTCTCTTGAGCTCATCGAACTTCGCGAGACGGCAGATGATGGAAACCTTGTGCATGCCGGTGTCCAGAGACGGTGCAAGCGTGGGCTCCGTTACAACCTTCACGGCCGCATCCTTCTGTGCCTCGGATGCCTTTTCGAAGGAATCCTCACCAAGATCCGTATTCTCGTTCACGCTCATTTCCATGTTGGTGACATCGGTGATGGCAAATCCGGAATAAGCGCTTGCAAGGCCGTGCTCGTGCATATCCAGACCGTCAATCTCAACCTGCTCCGGAACACGCAGACCGATGGTCTTGTCGATCACCTTGAAGACGATGAACATCACGATCAGAACATATACATCAATGGCAACGATACCCAGTACCTGAATACCCAGCTGTGCGAAGCCGCCGCCGTAGAACAGGCCGACACCTACGCCGTCTGCACCGTTGGAGAAGAGGCCTACCGCAATGGTACCCCAGATACCGTTTACCATGTGCACGGAAACAGCACCAACCGGATCGTCGATCTTTGCGACATTGTCGAAGAACTCAACCGAGAAAACAACCAGGAAGCCTGCAACCAGACCGATGAAGAAAGCGCCCACCGGCGTTACGCAGTCGCATCCGGCGGTAATGGCTACAAGGCCGGCCAGCGCACCGTTGAAGGTCATGGACACATCCGGCTTGCCGTAGCGCTTCCAGGTAAAGATCATCGTAACAACCGTAGCAACCGCTGCTGCCAGGTTCGTGGTCATGAACGCGTTGGAGGCATTGATGGCATCGTCCGCCGTTGCCATTGCAGCAGTGGAGCCGCCGTTGAAGCCGAACCAGCAGAACCAGAGGATGAACACGCCGAGTGCAACAGCGGTCATGCTGTGGCCGGGAATGGCTCTTGCCTTTCCGTTCTTGTCATACTTGCCGATACGGGGTCCGAGCAGTGCAGCGCCCAGGCAGGCGATGATGCCGCCGACGTTGTGTACAACTGCGGAGCCTGCAAAATCGTGGAAGCCCAGCGTGGAGAGCCAGCCGCCGCCCCATGCCCAGTGTCCGCTGATGGGATAGATCAGCAGCGAAATGGCTGCGGAATATGCACAATAGGCCTTGAAGTTGGTGCGCTCTGCCATGGATCCGGAAACGATGGTGGCTGCGGTTGCGCAGAACACGGTCTGGAAAATGACATAGCACCAAAGAGGCATTGTCTGCGGCACGGTGCTGTTGGTCGCATCGTAGACGCCGCGGATCAGAGGATCAAAGCCTCCGATCAGGGGATTCAGGCTCCCGAACATAAGGCCGAAGCCCACCAGCCAATAGCAGGGTGTTCCGATGCAGAAGTCCATCATGTTCTTCATCAGAATGTTGCCCGTATTCTTGGCTCTTGTTAAACCGGCCTCACATAACGCAAAGCCGGCCTGCATGAAATAGATCAGCGCCGAGGCGATGAGAACCCATGCAACGGTACTCACATTGATTTCCATATCTCTACTCCTCTCTCTTCTTCTGCCGCCGCCCGGCGCATCCGTCGATTCCCTGTCCCCGCGGCCGGATGCAATCCCTTCGCAGGAACAAAAAAAGAGCCAAAACCCGTTGAAATCCAGGTTTTGGCCCCTTTGCCAAATCTTCGTATGCGAACAAGCAGCAACGCTTCTTGCTTATGCAACGTATTGTATACATGCATGCATCTCATCGCAATCCGCAGATCGCACAAGATTTTAGCAAAATTTTATCTTTCTTTGGTGCTAAACAGCTACACCGATTTTTAAATACCAACGATGTTCCTCAGGATTCCCGCAGGTTGGAATATCCCATCAGGAACGCATCCACCTCATGTGCGCAGCGGCGTCCCTCCGCGATGGCCCACACCACCAGCGACTGGCCGCGGTGCATGTCTCCCGAGGTGAATACCTTGGGCACGTTGGTTGCATACACATCCTCTGCCGCCGTTTCCACAACGCCCCGCTGCGTGAGCTTCACGCCGAAGGCCTCCGCCGTATAGGGCTGGCACCCGGTAAAGCCCGCCGCAATCAGGAGCAGGTCGCAGGGAAGGGTCTTCTCCGAGCCCTCCACCAGTGTCATCTGACGATTCTCAAAGCGAACCTTTGCGGTCACAATCTCCTTCAGCTCGCCTTTTTTGTTCGTGTGGAATTCCTTGACGGTGGTCTCATACACTCTGGGATCGTGGCCAAAGCGCACGATCGCCTCCTCATGGCCGTAGTCCGTCTTGAGGACCTTCGGCCACTCCGGCCACGGATTGGACGCAGACCTCTCTACCGGAGGCTTCGGCATCATTTCCAGAGCCGTCACCGATTTGCAGCCGTGGCGCAGCACCGTGCCGATGCAGTCATTGCCGGTATCGCCGCCGCCGACCACCACAACATTTTTGCCGGCCGCACTGATGTAATCGTTCCTTCCGGCGAAGGTTTCCACGTCCCGGGACTCCGCCTCCAGCCAGGTGCCGGTGGTCTCCTCCAGGCCGTGGTTCAGAAGGCTCTTCGTGGTCGATGTCAGGAAATCCACTGCATAGCAGATTCCCTTGATCGCGGCGGGATCTCCTCCCTTGAGCCCTCTTGCCTGCTTGGCACCGCAGGAAAGGACGACAGCGTCAAATCCGTCCAACAGCTCCTTGGCCGTCACATCCACGCCGACGTTGACGCCGGTCCGGAACGTCACCCCTTCTGCTTCCATGAGGTGTTTTCTGCGGTAAATGACGCTCTTATCCAGCTTCATATTGGGAATGCCGTACATGAGCAGTCCGCCGATGCGGTCCTCCCTCTCGAAAACCGTCACCGAATGTCCGCGGCGGTTCAATTCATCCGCCGCCGCCAGTCCGGAGGGACCTGCGCCGACAACAGCCACCTTCTTGCCGCTGCGCACCTTCGGAACACGGGGCTGCAGGTAGCCGTTGGCAAAGGCGGTCTCAATGACAAAGAGCTCGTTGTCATGAACGGTGACCGGTTCCCCGTACTCACCGTTGATGCAGGCCTTCTCACACAGGGCGGGACACACCCTTCCCGTGAACTCCGGGAAATTGCTGGTCTTGATCAGCCTGGAAAAGGCGTGCTCGTAATGTCCCTGATAAATCTGATCGTTCCACTCCGGAATCAGGTTGTGCAGGGGACACCCTGTGACCATGCCGGAGAGCTTCATCGCCGACTGACAGAACGGCACGCCGCAATTCATGCAGCGGGCGCCCTGACGACGTCTTTCCTCCTCGGAAATGGGACGATGGAATTCCTTAAAGGTTGTCAGACGCTCCTTTTCCGGCACGTCAATGTTGTTCCGGCGGTTGTATTCCAGAAATCCGGTTGCCTTGCCCATTACGCAGTCACCTCCTCAAATGCTTCCAGGACCGCATTGTCATGCGAGATGCCCTGCTCCTCATATTTGCTGATGGCCGTCAGCATTCTCTGATAGTCATTCGGCAGAATCTTCTTGAAATCCGCCACCTTGCGGTCGAAATCCGCCAGGATCTCTGCCGCCAGAGCGGAGCCCGTCTCCTTCTCGTAGTCCATCAGGATTTCCTTCAGCTCGGAAATGTCATACTTATCCGTGACCTCCTGCAGGGAATCCATATCCTTGTTCATGCGACGGTACAGGGTGTGGTCGCTGTCGAGAACATAGGCAATGCCGCCCGACATGCCCGCCGCAAAATTCTTGCCGGTGGGTCCGAGGATAACCGCACGCCCGCCGGTCATGTATTCAAGGCCGTGATCACCGCAGCCCTCCGCCACGGCAATCGCGCCGGAGTTGCGAACGCAGAAACGCTCGCCGGCAATTCCGCAGATGTATGCCTTTCCTGCCGTTGCGCCGTACAGGGCAACGTTTCCGACAATGATGTTCTCCGCCGCCTTGAAGGGAGACTTCGCCGGAGGAACCACGATCAGCTTGCCGCCGGAAAGTCCCTTGCCGAAGCCGTCATTGGCATCACCGGAAAGACGGAGCGTAAGTCCCTTCGGAATGAAGGCACCGAAGGACTGGCCGCCGCCGCCCTCTGCATGCACCACAAAGGTATCCTCCGGAAGGTTTCCTCCGAAGACTCTCGTGATGTCCGAGCCCAGGATCGTGCCAAAGGACCGGTCCGTGCTGGAAACCTTGAGCGACACCTCCATCGGCTTCACTCTTGCGGCCGCGCTCTTCATATCCACGCCGGAGCGCAGTGCCGGGCCTCTTCCCGTGCCGGCATAGGTCGTCTCCGCCGCCGGCTGGGCCGCGGGGATCTCAATCTTCGCCTTCCGCAGCGTTTCATGGAAGGCCGGCAGCAGCACGGATACATCCTTCGTATTCTCCAGATGGAAATTATAAATATGCTCCCTGTCGAAATGTGCATCCTTTGCGTGCGCATAGACGGGATCCAGGATCTTCGAGAGGTTTACCTCCTCGGCGCGGTGCGTGATCAGATTGTCGCGCTTCTTGAGGCAGTCGGTGCGTCCCACCATCTCCTCCACCGTGCGGAAGCCGAGCGTTGCCATGATCTCGCGCAGCTGTTTTGCGATGAACAGCATGAAGTTCATGACGTATTCCGGCTTGCCGGCAAAGCGCTTGCGCAGCACCTCATTCTGTGTGGCAACGCCCACCGGGCAGGTATCCTTGTTGCACACGCGCATCATCATGCAGCCCATGCAGACAAGCGGAGCCGTTGCAAAGCCGAACTCCTCCGCACCCAGAAGCGCCGCAATTGCCACATCGCGTCCGCTCATGAGCTTTCCGTCTGTTTCAACGCACACTCTGTCGCGCAGGCCGTTCTCCACGAGCGCCTGATGCGTCTCCGCAAGGCCCAGCTCCCACGGAAGTCCCGCGTTGTGGATCGACGAAACCGGAGCCGCTCCGGTTCCTCCGTCATATCCGGAAACCAGGATCACCTGCGCTCCCGCCTTGGCCACACCGCTGGCAATCGTGCCGACACCCGCCTCCGACACCAGCTTTACGGAAATCCGCGCATAGCGGTTGGCATTCTTCAGATCGTAGATCAGCTGTGCCAGATCCTCGATCGAATAGATGTCGTGGTGCGGCGGCGGCGAGATCAGCGATACGCCGGGTGTGGAATACCGGGTTTTTGCAACCCACGGATATACCTTCTTGCCGGGCAGATGACCGCCCTCGCCGGGCTTGGCGCCCTGTGCCATTTTGATCTGAATCTCCACCGCGCTTCCGAGATATTCCGAGGTAACGCCGAAGCGTCCGGAGGCCACCTGCTTGATGGCGGAATTCCGCTCGGTTCCGAAGCGCTTGGGATCCTCGCCGCCCTCGCCGGTATTGGACTTCCCGCCCAGACGGTTCATGGCAATGGCCATGGTCTCATGCGCCTCCTGGGAGATGGAGCCGTACGACATGGCGCCGGTCTTAAAGCGCTTGACAATTTCTTCGGCAGGCTCCACCTCTTCCAGCGGAACCGCCGGCTGCTGCGGCACGAAATCCATCAGGCCGCGAAGCGTATGGGGACGTGCGGAATCGTCCACCAGCTCCGTATAAACCCGGAACTGCTCATAGCTGCCCTTTTTCACCGCCTGCTGCAGATTGACGATGGTCTCCGGGCTGTAGAGGTGATCCTCCTTGTCTTTGCCGCTGCGCAGGCAATGGAAGCCGATGCTGTCCAGCGACGTATCCGTGCCCAGTCCCAGCGGATCAAAGGCATGGTCGTGGCGGAAGGCAACGCCCTCCTCAATTTCCTGAATGCCGATTCCGCCGACGCGGGAGACCGTGCCGGTAAAATACTTCTCGATCACATCACCGGACAGACCGATGGCCTCGAAAATGCGTGCCGACTGGTAGGACTGGATGGTGGAAATTCCCATCTTCGCCGCAATCTTGACAACGCCGGACAGCAGTGCCTTGTTGTAGTCCTCGATGGCAATGTGGTAATCCTTGTCCAGAATTCCCTTGTCAATCAGCTCGGCAATGCACTCATGTGCCAGATACGGGTGGATGGCCCGGGCGCCGAAGCCAAGGAGCGTTGCCATCTGGTGCACATCTCTGGGCTCGCCGGATTCCAGCACAATGGAAACCTTGGTGCGCTTTTTCGTCCGCACCAGATGCTGCTCCACGGAGGAGACGGCAAGGAGCGAAGGAATCGGCACATGGTTCTCATCCACGCCGCGGTCTGAGAGGATGATGATGTTCTTGCCCTCCGCCGCAGCACGGTCCACCGCAATGTTCAGCTGCTCCAGCGCACGGGCCAGCGAGGTATTCTTATAATAGAGAAGCGAAATCGTCTCGGTATGGAAGCCGGGCTGATCCAGAGCCTTGATCTTCATGATGTCGACGCCGGTGAGAATCGGGTGATTCACCTCCAGCACGCGACAGTTCTCCGCCTTTTCATTCAGAAGGTCACCGTCGGAGCCGATGTAGACCGTTGTATCCGTCACGACCTTTTCACGGAGCGAGTCAATCGGCGGATTCGTAACCTGTGCGAACAGCTGCTTGAAGTAATTGAACAGCAGCTGATGCTGGCGCGAGAGAACCGCCAGAGGCACATCGTGTCCCATCGAAGCCGTCGGCTCCACGCCGTTTTCCGCCATGGGCAGAATTCCGCCGCGGACATCCTCGTAGGTATAGCCGAATACCTTGTACAGCTGATCCCGCAGGAACTGATCGTGGGTCGGAATCTTCTTGTTGGGAATCGGAAGCTTCGAGAGATGCAGCAGATTCCCGTCCAGCCATTCGCCGTAGGGCTCATGTCCCGCGTAGCGGCTCTTACATTCCTCATCGGAAATGATCTTCTGCTGCTGGGTATCCACCAGGAGAATGCGCCCCGGCTCGAGTCTTGATTTCTTCACGATGTGCTCCGGCGCAATGTCCAGAACGCCCACCTCCGAGGCCAGAATCAAACGGTTGTCATCGGTGATGTAATAGCGGGAAGGACGCAGGCCGTTCCGATCCAGCGTTGCCCCCAGCATGTCGCCGTCCGAGAACAGAATGGCGGCCGGACCGTCCCAGGGCTCCATCATGGTCGCATAGTAATGATAGAAATCCTTCTTGTCCTGCTCCATGAAGCGGTTGTTCTTCCAGGGCTCGGGCACGATCACCATCATGGCAAGGGGCAGCGGCATTCCGTTCATGTAGAGGAATTCCAGCGTATTGTCCAGCATGGCGGAATCGGAGCCCGTCTCGGAGACGACCGGGAAGATCTTGTCGATGTCCTTCTCCATGACCGGCGAGGACATGGTTTCCTCACGGGCCAGCATACGGTCGATGTTGCCTCGAATGGTATTGATCTCTCCGTTGTGCGCGATCATGCGATAGGGATGCGCGCGGTTCCAGGAGGGAGTGGTATTGGTGGAGAAGCGGGAGTGCACGATGGCAATGGCCGTCTCATAATCCCGATCCTGCAGATCGTCATAGAATTTGCGCAGCTGCATAACAAGGAACATGCCCTTGTATACAATGGTGCGGGAGGAAAGGGAGCAGATATAGGTATCCTCCGAGCTCTGCTCAAACTCTCTTCTCACCACATAGAGCATGCGGTCAAAGGCAATGCCCTTCTCTACGAATTCCGGCTTCTCGATAAAGCACTGCATGATGCAGGGCATGGAATCCTTTGCCAGGTCGCCCAGAATTTCCGGATGCACCGGCACCGTTCTCCATCCCAGAAGCCGAAGTCCCTCCTTGCGGATGATGACCTCCAGCATACGCATCGCAAAGGTTCTCTTGAGCGTATCCTGCGGGAAAAAGAACATGCCGACGCCGTATTCCCGCTCCTTGCCGACCTTGATGCCGGCAGCCAATGCCGCCTTTTTGAAAAATTTATGGCTGATCTGGGTCAGAATGCCCACGCCGTCGCCCACCTTGCCGGTGGCGTCCTTGCCGGCCCGGTGCTCCAGCTTCTCAACAATATGCAGGGCATCGTCCAGAACCTGATAGTCCTTATGGCCGTCGATGTTCACAATGGTGCCGATTCCGCAGGCATCGTGCTGCTCCTCCAGACCTTCGAATAATTCTCTTCTGTACTGTTCCTGTGATTTCTTCATATTCTCTGATTCTCTTCTATTCCCGGGTACGCAACAATTCCTGATCCGTTCTGCGGGTCAGGAATTGTGCATCGCCCATCCTTGGCAATGATCTATCTATCACTGTGAGTGTTCTCTTTTCGGAGATTTTTCCTTCTCCGGTCGCTGCCTCTGCAGCGATCCCGCGCCTTAGCGAAGGGAGAACAGCATCTGTGCATACGTAGGATACGGAAGATAGCCGTCCGGAATGATGGCCTCTGCCTTGTCCACCGATGCACGAAGCTCGTCCATATCCGTCAGGATGGTCTCCTGATAGAACTTTGCAGCCTTGAGCGCATCTGCCTCGCCCTCTGCCTTCTTGGTGTCGGCATCCAGCTTCGCAAGAGAAATGCTGATCTTCTCGGAAGTCTCATCCAATGTCGTGATGATATCATCCTCGTACGTGCACTTCAAGTTCGGCAGGAGCTGCTTCTTCTTCAATGCTTCGTTGGTCACATCCTTCATGTAGCTGACAAGTCCGCTGGTGAAGTCCTTGCGTACCATCTCCTGCATGGTCAGCGACTCAATGTGGATGGTCTTCGAATAGTTCTCAAGGAAGATCTCGTGGCGGGACTCCAGCTCCTCCTTGCTGAATACCTTATGCTTGGTAAAGAGCGTGATGGACTTCTCCGTGAGCAGGCGGGGCATTGCATCCGGCAGAGACTTCAGGTTGTCAAGGCCTCTTCTTGCTGCCTCCTCGATCCACTCATCCGTATAGCCGTTGCCGTTGAAGAGTACCTTCTTGTGCTCCTTGAGGAGCTTCTTCAGAAGGGCCTGTACCTCGGTCTCCATATCCTCCGGCTTCACGTCCTTGAGGGCCTCATAGATCTCCTCAAGCTTGTCCGCCACGGCGGTGTTCAGCACGATGTTGGGGTTGGCTACCGACAGAGCGGAGCCGGGCATACGGAACTCGAACTTGTTGCCGGTGAAGGCGAACGGTGAAGTGCGGTTGCGGTCTGTCGTATCCTTCGTAATGTCTGCCAGAACGGAAGCGCCCAGATTCATCACGCTCTTGCCCGTTCCCTCGAAGGCCGTTCCCTCTTCGATCGACTTCAGAACAGCGGCCAGCTCATCGCCGACGAAAATGGAGATGACAGCCGGCGGTGCCTCGTTGGCGCCCAGACGGTGATCGTTTCCTGCCGTCGCCACGCTCACGCGCATCAGATCCGCATACTCATCCACAGCCGAAATGGTTGCCAGCAGGAATACCAGGAACTGAACATTCTCGGCAGGTGTCTTGCCGGGATCCAGCAGGTTCTCACCGGTATCGGTAACGATGGACCAGTTGTTGTGCTTACCGGAGCCGTTGACGCCGGCAAAGGGCTTCTCATGCAGAAGGCAGGCATAATTGTGCTTGTCTGCGACCTTCTTCATCATCTCCATGGTCAGCTGGTTGTGATCCACGGCAACGTTCGCTGTCTCGAAAACAGGTGCAAGCTCATGCTGGCTGGGAGCAACCTCGTTGTGCTTGGTCTTTGCCGGAACGCCGACCTTCCAGAGCTCCTGATCCAGGTCGTGCATGTACTCGGACACCTTCGGCTTGAGAACGCCGAAATAGTGATCCTCCATCTCCTGTCCCTTCGGAGCAGGTGCACCCAGAAGGGTACGTCCCGTAAGGAGCAGGTCCTTTCTCTTCAGATACATATCCTTGTCGATCAGGAAGTACTCCTGCTCGGAGCCGACCGTGGTATCCACATGGGTTACCGCCGTATTGCCCAGAAGGTGCAGCACCTTCACGGCCTGTGCGGAAAGTGCCTCCATGGAACGCAGGAGCGGTGTCTTCTTATCCAATGCCTCTCCGCCGTAGGAGCAGAAAGCCGTGGGAATGTACAGTGTTCCATCCTTAATGAATGCCGGTGAGGAAGGATCCCAGGCAGTATAGCCTCTTGCCTCGAACGTCGCGCGAAGACCGCCGGAGGGGAAGGAGGATGCATCCGGCTCGCCCTTGACCAGCTCCTTGCCGGAGAACTCCATGATCACCTTGCCGTCAGAGGTAGGGGTAATGAAACTGTCATGCTTCTCTGCGGTCAGACCCGTCAGAGGCTGGAACCAGTGCGTGAAATGCGTTGCACCCTTCTCGATGGCCCAGTTCTTCATGACCGCCGCCACGGTGTTGGCCACCTCCAGCTCCAGATGGCTTCCGTTCTTGATGCTCTTGTGAACGGCCTTGTAGGTGTTCTTGGGCAGACGCTCCTTCATCACCTGATCGCCGAAAACAAGGCTTCCGTAAATCTCAGGAATCGATACGATAGTTTCCATTCTCTACATTCCTCCTTTTATTCCTTTCAAAGCACAAAGGGCGCTCTGAGCCGGTATCCCCAGCCCAAAGCGCCCTTGCTTCATGCAGGTAGGTTTATCACATGGCCAAAATCATGTCAAGAAATTTTGTATACAAAAATACATCCCCTGTGCATTTTCGGCAGATTCCGCAGAAACCCTTTCTTCCATAATGTAATTTCCGGGCAGTTTCACAAGTGCCCCCTCCGGCAGATACAATGTCTGCTGCAGCGGATTTTTCTGCAAGATTATCCCTTGACAAAGTGATTGGGCGGCGCAATAATGCGGAATATTGAAGAAGCGGCAAAGAGGTCGTTGTTCTGTCACGAACCTGTCCGCACCGGTGGAGACGAGTGTTCCGGCCGGCGGCAGGGATCGACGGAACCGGGCTCTTTGCCGCTTCTTCTTTATACTAATCGGACAAAGGAGAATATGTTATGTGTTCAATTCTAGGCTATTGCGGCGCATCTGCGCGGAGAGATGATGCGGCCGCCGCCCTTGCGAAGACCATTTCGCGGGGACCTGACGATTCCAGACTGGTGGATACGGGCTGCGGCTTCCTTGGCTTCAACCGCCTCTCCATCATGGGACTCACACCGGAGGGCATGCAGCCCTTCGAACGAAACGGCAGCTACGTTGTCTGCAACGGTGAGATCTACGGCTTCCGCCCGATGAAGGAATATCTGAAGGGCCGCGGCTATACCTTTGTTTCCGACAGCGACTGCGAGATCCTGCTGCCTCTGTATGAGGAATACGGCGTGGATATGTTCCGTCTGCTCGATGCGGAATACGCATTGATCATTTACGATGCCAGAACCCATGAGTACATTGCCGCGCGGGATCCGATCGGTATCCGTCCTCTGTATTACGGCTATGACAAGGACGGCGTTCTGCTGTTTGCCTCCGAGCCGAAGAGTCTGGTGGAGCTCTGCGATAAGATTCTTCCCTTCCCTCCCGGCTGCTACTACAAAGACGGTGCCTTCCATACCTATCGGGATATGACCGCCGTGGATTACTATTGCAAGGACGACTTGGAGACCATTTCCAGGAACATCCACGACAAGCTGCTGCGCGGCATCGAGAAGCGTCTGGATGCCGATGCACCGGTCGGTTATCTTCTTTCCGGCGGTCTGGATTCCTCCCTCGTGTGCGGTGCCGCCGCAAAGCTCATGGATAAGCCGCTGGAGACCTTCTCCATCGGTATGGACATCGACGCCATCGATCTGAAGTATGCCCGTGAGGTGGCGGACTACATTCATTCCAACCATCACGAGGTCATCATCACAAGAGACGACGTCATCGGCGCCCTCGAGCCCGTCGTTGCTGCTCTCGGCACCTTTGACATCACGACGATCCGTGCCTCCATCGGCATGTATCTCGTCTGCAAATGGATTCACGAGAACACGGACATTCGTGTAATCCTCACCGGCGAGATCTCGGATGAGCTCTTCGGCTACAAATACACCGACTTCGCTCCCAGTGCGGAGGCCTTCCAGAAGGAGGCCGAGAAGCGGATTCGCGAAATCAACGTCTACGACGTTCTCCGCGCGGATCGCTGCATCTCCGTGAACTCCCTCGAGGCCCGTGTTCCCTTCGGCGATCTCGATTTCGTGGATTATGTCATGCACATCGATCCGGAGAAGAAGCTCAACAAATACGGCATCGGCAAATATCTGGTTCGCCATGCCTTCGAAGAGGACCGGCTGATTCCGGAATCCATCCTGATGCGCGAAAAGGCTGCGTTCTCCGATGCCGTCGGACATTCGCTCCGCAACGACCTCATCGAATATGCCGAGTCCCTTTATACCGATGAGGAATATGAGGAAAAGCGTGCGCAGTACACCCATGCCCGGCCGTTCACCAAGGAGTCTCTCCTCTACCGCGAGCTGTTCGAGAAATATTATCCCGGTCAGAGCCAGATGATTCCGGACTTCTGGATGCCCAACAAGAGCTGGGAAGGCTGCGATGTCAACGACCCCTCCGCCCGCGTGCTCTCCAACTACGGAGCATCCGGACAATAACCTCCGGCGTTACTGTACACTTGCCAGCCAAGCGATAGGGTGGCGGAGAATGTCCGGATCAGGGGCCTTGCGAGGCCTCGGTGCTTGCGA
>CAVAUJ010000056.1:0-16174 GCA_963591995.1 Succinivibrio sp. | reverse complement strand
TCACCCTCCGCCTTTTTGCGGTTGGAGCCGCTTCCGGTGGAGATTGCACCGCACCCGCTATACATGGAATGTAACATTAACGGTCCAGCATCTTCCGGTACTCTCTTGGGCTGACACCCACGTAGCGCCGGAAGAGCTTGGTGAAGTAGCTAAAATCCTGGATGCCGACGGCAATTGCTACCTCGGCGACACTAAGATTTGTGGTATTAAAATAACGCAGGGATGCCTGAACCCGCTGCTTACTGATGTAGCCGGTGATGGTGTCCCCTGTTTCTTTTTTAAAGGCACCGGACAGGTAGGACGGATTTTTGCCAAATTCCCTGGCCAGAATGGCGAGGGTGAGTTCGCTGGACAGGTGCTGATCAATGTAATTGATGACATTTCGAATCAAATAGGAATACCGGTCATATCCATAGTTACGGACCAGAAGGGCATACTTGCGCGCCATGTCAATGGGAAAGTGCAGCAGTTCCTTTTCGGAGTCCGTATTTTTTATTTTCATTTCATACGTGTTCCACTTACAGGCCACGCGCCATCCGGCGATCTGGTGGCCTGGTGGCTTGGCTGTCACCATTCGGCGATCTGGTGGGAAAATTGATTCAACACTTTTGCTGCGTTACATTTGAAGCGGGCACAGCTTGCCACAAGGCTTTTGCGAAATATGGATAAGTATATTTAGAGAGGACGCATTTATGAATCGGGAATGGTCAGAGCTTAACAAAACACTTCAGGTGCAGCTAAAAAAAGAGGTAACTTTCGATCAGGGAATAAAAACCCTGCTGACCCTGCGGCAGACCCTTATGGATGAACTGCTCCGCATGAGAGAGGAATTAAGTTCGGATGAGTTCAGTGCCATGCCCTTTCCTACGGTCAACGGGTATCACAGCAAGACCATTGCCTATTCCATCTGGCATATTTTCCGCATTGAAGATATTGTTGCAAATTCTTTGATTGGGCGAGAAAAAGAGGTGCTCTGTGGCTTCCGGGAGAAAATTGGTTCACCGATCATCACCACGGGAAATGAACTTGTGGGACAGAAAATCGTGGATTTTTCCAGGTCGCTGGATTTGCAGGCACTGTACGAATATGCCCTTACCGTAAAGGAAAGCACGGACACATTTTTGACAAGTCTTTCCTACCGTGATTTAAAACGGAAATTCGATGAAATGGATAAAGAAAGACTGCGTGCCCTGCAGGTGGTGAGCACCGATGAAAGAGCCTACTGGCTCATTGACTACTGGTGCAGCAAAGACATTCGTGGGCTGATTCAGATGCCTTTTTCACGGCATTGGATCATGCACATTGAAGCAAGCCTGCGCATCGAAAATAAAATCCACACAAGGCAGGGGGATGGCGAAACGGAGCTGTCCGGAATGTATATTCACCGATAACACCGTGAACTGTTTTCACAGGGAATCGAAACGCTGTTGTCCGTGATTTGACGGGTATCTTAATATTTAGTGAAACTTTTACATTTCCCGTATTTCACCTTAACAATGCAATGCTATGCTCTCTCTCGTGCACAAAAGATGATGTCAAACCACCGGCATGAAGCCGTGGACACAGAGGAGAGAGAAGATGAAAAAGAGAAGAGTAACTTCGATTCTGGCAATGCTTCTTGCACTGCCCCTGGCAGCGTGCGGTGCTGCGTCCGGTACAGGAGCTGCAGCATCGGAGAACGTGACAGCAGAGGAGACTGCGGATGCGGGAGAGAGTTCTGCAAAGAGTGCAGATGCAGGAGATTACACCCTGGACGATCTGCTGCAGAAGGACTGGAGTGAAATCGAGGAGCTCGCAAAGCAAGAGGGAACCGTGGTCTTTTCTGCCTGGTATAACGAGGCCGGATTTACACAGATGCTGAAGTCCTTTGAGGATGAATACGGGATCAAGGTTCAGCTGACCATCTCCGATGCAAATGCTTTTTCCCAGAAGGTTCTGGCGGAAAAGGACGGCGAAAAGGGCAGCATCGATGTCGCTTTGATTTCCGGAGACGATGTACAGACTCTGCTGGGTGCAGATGCGATCGGCGGCCCGATTCTTGACAAGATTGAGAACAAGGACCTTCTGGATGCGGACTCCTGCGAATACCAGGAGGGCGTGAAGCTGGACGGCTATCTCGTCCCTCTGTACAGAAACCAGACGGGCTTTCTGTATAATTCCAACAACATTTCCGAGGATGAGCTGCCTCAGACCTGGGAGGAGCTGACCGCCTATATTCAGGAGCATCCGAAGAAGTTCGGTATGTGCACACCGGAAAACGGCGGAAGCGGCAAGGCTTTTGTTCAGCTGGCCATTGAACAGCTGTGCGGGGACAAGGACAAATATTACGAGGGCAGTGAGGTTGACGCTGCGCTTACGGAAAACTGGAGCCTTGCATGGGACTGGTTCAAGGAAAACGAGGACAACATTGTCTATACCACATCGAACAATGACAGCATTTCACGTCTGAACCAGGGAGAATTGGATCTGGTGCCGGCCTGGGATGACGATTCCTGCGTAGCCCGTGCGGCAGGAGAGCTGGCGGACTTTGCCAAGCTGTACATTCCAGAAATGGGCTCCGTCGGCGGCGGAGACAACCTTGGTATCCTGGCAAATGCGCAGCATAAGGCAGCTTCCCTGCTGCTGATCAACTGGTTGACCGGTGATGAAGGTCAGGAGCTTGTGACGAATGTGTTGAACTCCATTCCTGCAAGGACGGACATACCGGCGGCGGAAACGATGATCGATGATTCCTATATGCAGTACAGAACAAAGTGGCTGCCGTCCTGGTATAAGGCGGAATACATCAAGGATTTCACGGAGAAGGTTCTGCAGAATTGATCGGATAGAAGGAGCGGGCATATGGAGGAGCGGCTTACAATCGAGCACATTGCAAAGAGCTTTGGAAGCTACCGCGCATTGGAGGACATCAATGTTGATGTGGAGAAGGGCAGGTTTATCACCTTGCTGGGCCCATCCGGGTGTGGTAAAACCACCCTGCTCCGAATCATTGCCGGCTTTCTGGAGCCGGATGAGGGAGAGATTCGTTTCAACGGAAAAAGAATGAACGACGTTCCTGCGAACAAGAGAAATACGGCAATGTGCTTTCAATCCTATGCACTTTTCCCGCACAAAACGGTCTACGAAAACATTCGCTTCGGATTAAGGATGAGAAAGGTTCCGAAGGAGGAACAGGTTTCCGCCATTGAGCGTGCAATGGAGATTGTCAATCTGACGGGACTGGGGGAACGAAAGCCCTACGAGCTTTCGGGCGGCCAGCAGCAGCGTGTAGCGCTTGCACGCTGCATCGTCGTTCACCCGGACATTCTGCTGTTTGACGAGCCTCTTTCCAATCTGGATGCAAAGCTGAGGGAGTCGGTCCGGGTGGAGATCCGGAATCTGCAGAAGGAGCTCGGAATTACAACCATCTATGTGACGCACGATCAGGCCGAGGCGCTTGCCATTTCCGATGTGATTGTTTCCATGAGTGCCGGCCATGTGCAGCAGATCGCAAGTCCGAGGGACATTTACGAGCGGCCCAGGAACAGGTTTGTGGCTGACTTTATCGGTACCGCCAATATCATTGCAGCGGCTTCTCCGAAGTCGTCGGGAGAGAGCTGGAAATTTGAGACAGAGCTGGGCACCATGACGGCCGGAAGCTGCTGCAACATGGCAGGAATCGAGGAGCAATATTCGTTGTGCTGGAGACCGGAGGATATGGTGCTGCTGGGAGAGAACGAGCATCCGGAGACCATGAATGTGCTCGATGCAAGGGTTCGCAACACCGTTTATATGGGGAGCACGATGGATTTCTTTATCGATGCGGGAGGTCATGAATTCCGAACCAATCTTCCGAAAAGTGCCCGGCTGCAGGAGGGAGACAAGGTACGGTTCGGCATACCGGTTGAGAAAACGCATGTCCTGTGCAATTAGAGAGTGGCGGAAAGGATTGCTGGAATGAAAAAGAAATTTGAATGGGGCTATCTTCTTCTGCTTCCGGGAATCGGATATATCGTTTTCATGATCGGAATTGCGGTCTATATGATGATCGCCCAGAGCCTTGGCTTTTATAACTATGCGGGGGAATCCGGCTTCACGTTGAAATTCTGGAAAGAGGTGCTTGACAGGGAATTTCTGGATTCCATGCTGTTTTCATTGAAAATCGGATGCCTGAGCTCTCTGTGCTGCATCGCGATCTGCTATCCGCTGGCGGTGTATCTGCAGAATGCCCGCGGCGGGAAGGTTCTGCTGACCATGATTCGGATTCCGTACTTTATCCCGGCATTGGTGGCAGCCTTTCTCATCGTCAATGTGATCGATTATCACGGAATCTTTAATCAGGCGCTTATGGCATTGGGAATTCTTTCCGAGCCGCTGCGCCTTCGAAACGATGATTGGGGCGTCGGTGTGCTGATGATCCAGATCTGGAAAAACGTCCCGTTCCAAATGATCATTATGTATTCCGCGGTAGAATCCGTCCGGAAGGATGTGAAGGACGCCGCCAAAAATCTCGGGGCAGGTCCCATCCGGGTGATGACGGGCATCATCATTCCGATTACGCTTCCTTCGGCCTTTGTCGCCGTCATCATGACCTTTATCGGAACGTTTAACGATTTTGCGATTTCCAGTACGGCAGGTCCGACCTACCCGATTTCGCTGGCGAATCTGATGCAGAATTACGCTTATCAATATTCGGACTGGAATTCGGCGGCCTGTACCGGCGTGCTGATGCTGCTCATTACGACGGTTTGTGTGATTGGCTACACGAAAATTCAAAAGGGTCTGGAGAAGCTGCTGTGATGAAAAGAATGAGAAGGAAATCAAAGGCAGACAGGTCACAAAAGTCATATATGAAAAGATTGCTGTCCTATCTGGTTCCTGCAGCGATTGGCCTCATTGCCTTCGCCTGGGTTGCCGTTCCGGTTGGAATGGCGATTCTGTGGTCGCTGGTCAATCCGGATTATCCGTGGAGCTATCCGGATGTTCTGCCCACGCATATCGGACTGTATCAATGGGACCGAATCTTTCATTTCACGAACATTGTTTCGGCCATCGGCAGCAGTGTGTTTATCGCAGCCGCGGCCACGCTGCTGAGCATCCTGATTGCACTGCCGACGGCCTATGCGATCGGGCGTAGAAACATTCGGTATAAGCCTGCGCTGAAGATCATTATGCTGCTGCCGATGGTCTTTCCGGGAATGGCGCTGTCCCTGTTCCTCGGACGGTTTTTCTACATGCAGGGGCTTTCCCAGACCTACGCGGGTGTTATCCTTGCGCATACGCTGATCTGCCTTCCTTATGTATTGCGCATTCTTACAGCAAGCTTTGAAACAATGCCGCAGGATCTGGTGGATGCCGCGTCGAATCTGGGAGCAGGTACCGGCGTTAAATTGTTGGAGCTTTATCTGCCGCTGATCGCACCGGGGATGGTTTCCGGAGCTATTTTTGCCTTTATCGAGAGCATGCAGGAATTCAATCTTGCGTATATCATCGGGACACCGGCCATTCAGACCGTGCCGACAATTCTGTATTCCTACATGGGGAGAAACTTCCTGAGGACCTCCGCCTCCGTCATTACGTTGATCATGATGGTTCCGAGCCTGGTTCTGCTGATCGTGACAGAGAGATTTGTTAAGACGGAGCACCTGGGCGCTGCGCTTGGAAAGATGTGAGGAGAGGAGAAAAATGGAGCTGGCATTGGCAACGGATTATGCGGGGGAAGCATACGATCTTCAAACGGTGTGGGAGGCCCTGCGGGAGTCGGCAGAGCATGGAATCACGCATGTGCACTGGGCTCATGGATGGCAGGGGGATCACTTTTATACGCCGGAGGAAATGCGGAGCATTCAGGACAAGCTGAGGGAGTACGGACTGCAGCTGAAGGGGATTCATGCCTCCGCGGGATGGATTTATGAAAGGAAGGAGGGGATGTACAAGCGGCCTCCGCTTGGCAATCCCCCCTGTGATTATGCCTCTCTGGATGAGGAGGTACGCGCACGCGGTGTCGAACTGATTCGCAATCGGCTGGAGCTGGCAAATCTGACCGGTGCGCAGGAAATCGTGCTGCATCTGCAGCTGCCCTATGTTCGTTTTGAACAGGAGGAGGGCTTTCGGGATGCCTTCTACGCGCAGGTGTGGAAAAGTCTGGATGCGGCCGTTGATATCGCACAGACCTACGGCGTGAGGATTTGTCTGGAGAATCTGGTGGGAACACCGGAGCAATACCAGATAGAGGAATTTGATCAGCTGTTCGCACGGTATCGTGCGGAGGCAGTGGGCTTTTGCTTTGATACCGGGCACGGACAGCTGACCAATCCGGCGGATCCGCTGCATCTGGCAAGGCGATATCAGGACCGATTGTATGCCATGCATCTGAATGACAACATGAGCTGCAGCGGAGACTTTTCGGATGATTTGCTGCTCACGAAGGCAGACATGCACCTTGTCATGGGAGACGGCGTGGTAGATTTCGATGGATTTGCCGATATTGCAGCCGGTTCGCCCTATTCCCTTCCGGTGGTCGGTGAGTTTGTCTGCTATGGCGACCGCGAGGAATTCTTTGCAAAGTCTGTGCAGAGAATGACGGATTTCACGGAGAGGATCCGGAAGCAACGGGCTTGTGCTGCGCAATAGAGGCTGCCCGGAGAGCAAGCGACTCAGCTATGCAAAGCCTCACACAATGCAATCAGGGTCAGTGCCTGTCCGTATGCCATCGGACGGACGCTGATCCCTTTGTAGTGATCGGCATTCATCCCCATTGCGGTGCCGGCCGATACCTTCTGTACCGTACCATCCTGATCGATGCATTCACACAGTGCCCGAATGGCGCGGTCGGCACAGTCCCGGTAGCTTTCATCGATGAGTCCCAGTCGGATGCCGCGCAGGATGCCGGCCGCCATGGCTGCCGTTCCGGAGGACTCTTCATAGGAGGTCGGATCATCCAGAATCGTGTGGAAGAGACCGCTTTTTGCCTGACAGCTGCAAAGCGCCGCGACATGTGTGCGGAAGGTGTCCGTGATGTACTGCCGGGTTCCGTTGTCAATGTAGTCTGCGTTTTCAAGAAACAGTGTCAATCCCAGCGTAAACCAGGAGTTCCCGCGGCACCAGAAGATGCCGCCGAAGTTGTCATTCCGCAGGAAGCTGAAGCCATGGTAGAACAGACCGTTGTTCTTGCAATAAAGGTATTTGATATGAACCAATACCTGATGAGTGGCCTCGGCACACCAATCCTCCCGATGATAACGAAGCCCCATCTGCTGCAGAAACAGAACCGCCATGAACAGGGTGTCCAGCCAGAGCTGTCCTTCGTTGAGAATAACACCGTTGCGATCACCGATTCCGGTGGTGACATGCTGGAAGCCGCCGTCCCCGGTTCTGGGAAGACCGTTCATCAGCCAGTCTGCCTGTTCCAGACACATCGCCTCATAGCGTTTTTTTTCGGGCTCCGGAATGCGATCCAGAATTTGCAGCAGGGTGAGATAGGGGCAGGTCGTATTGATGTTGCGGGACGGGAGTCCGCGCTCCACATTGGACGCAAACCAATTCCGGAAGAAGTCCATAAAGCGGTCGCTGTGCTCGTAATCCTGCAGCAGGGACAATCCATATAATCCAACCCCCTGCGGCCAATCCCACTCCTCGATGCCGAAGTCCCGGGCGACGTTCCCGGAGGCAATGGCATCCTTCAGGGAGATGGTTTTGTCACGGTCATAATCGGCCCCTCCCAAATGAATGAGCTTGTCCGTAACCAGTTCCGTTTTCTGCTGCAATTCTGTGTTGTTCATGACAATTCTCCTCCTTCTGCTGAAGACTTAATATAGGCACTGGGCGTCATTCCGGTAGCCTTTTTGAAAACATGACTGAAATATTGGGGATTGTTCCCGAAGCCGACCCGTTCCGCAATCTGCTGCACCGTATCCTTGTCGGCAGCCTTCAGGAATTTCATGGCCTGCCGGATGCGAAGATCGGTCAGATAGGCGGAAAACTTCTGACCCGTTTCCTTTTGAAATTTACGCCGGACATAGTCAACATTCATGTACAGATAGTGGTCTGCAATGTATCGCAGGGAAAGTTCGTCATCGGCAAGATGCTGCACAACATAGCTTTTGACCCGGTCACTGAGGAGCTGCGGGGCTGCCTTGGCAGCGATGCGATCATAAACGGAGTGCAGCTGGGGCACCAGCTTTTTCAGGACCTCATCGTTGCTGTCGAGCCGGTTGATCTGCATGAGAAACTGTGCGGCCTCAAATGCGGAAAAATCATAGCAGCCGGAGGAAATCAGCATGATGATGGTTGAGCACAGCTGCTTCAAAAAGGTCGTATTGGACACGCGACTGACCAGCTCGCACAGCTGCTCCAGCGAAGCTCTTCGATCCGACGCCTCACCGGCAGCCGCCTCGTAAGCTGCCGGATTGCTGCCAAAGGCGTGTCGGGTCAGTCGCTCTGCATCGCGGATGATATTGCGATAGTTGCAGATGTCGACAAGGTTGTCGCCGTTGCTGTATTGGACGGTGGCAAACCGGCTGACATGGGAATTCACGTAATCCATCAGGCTCGTCAGCGTCGAATACCTTACGCGCTTGTATTCAACGCTGATCGTCTGCAGCGGAAACCGTAAGGACGACATATAGGTGTCCAGTGTTTCATATTGCAGATGATAGGAACGAAAGAAGATCAGCATACATTGCTGTACGTAGACAATATAAAACGGAATGCCCGGCGTAAATTTTTCGCGGAACGTACGGATCTGTGCCAGGGCATCGGAGAGGGAAACGGGATCAAGGAAATACAGACTGCACAGCTCGTACGGCGTATGTGCGAAATCGATGTATTTCCGGTAAGTGGCATAGATCTCTTCATAATTTCCCTCCCCCTTGGCAATGCACTCATTGAGAAGGTTCAGAATGACGGAATCACTGAGAACCTGCATGGTCCCGGAGATGTCCCGGGGCTCCGCGGTTCTGTGCCGGGAAATTTCGTGAATCACACTTTGGACGCTGGTGATGATTTTGTCCTTGCTGCAGGGCTTTAGAAGATAATGGCGTACGCCCCATTGCATTGCCTGCTGGGCATATTCAAATTCCCCGTAGCCGGACAGAATGATGAATTTAATGTCAGGATGCAGGGACTTGATGCGCTGCAGCAAATCCAGACCGCTGAAGCCGGGCATGCGAATGTCTGTCATGACGATATCCGGGGATTCGTCCATGATCATGTCATAGGCATCCAGTCCGTTGGAGGCCGTGCCGATAATCTGAACATCCAGAGATGCCCAGTCAATTTGCCGGGATATGGTTTCACGGATGACGCGCTCGTCATCGACGATCAGCATTCGATACATACAGGAGTTTCCTCATAATGGTTTACGGCTGCGGCGATCTTCGCACGGCGAATCCGGTCAAAGCTCACATTAACGGCAGATGGATGGAAACGATCGCCAGATCATGGAGCTCATCGTTGACAAGCTCCAGACCATACGCGGAGCCGAATTGCAGCTGCAAACGCTTTTGAACATTCAAAAGTCCGATGCCAAGGCCGTGAGGCTTGATTTCGGCATTGGCGAGCTTACGCAGCAGATCCTCCGGAAACTGTGATCCGGTGTTGCTGACCTTCAGCACAATCTCCTTGTCAGAGGAACAGGCACGAAGATGGATCACGCAGGTCTCCGCCATTTCTTCCAGCGCGTAATTGATGGCATTCTCAACCAAGGGCTGCAATGTCAGCTGTGGTAAGGGTAGGGAATGCAGCGCTTCCGGAATTTCATTGCAGAAAACAATGCGCTCATCGTAACGCAGATGGATGATGGTCATATAGTTGTTCACAATCTCCAGCTCGCTGCCCAGTGTAGAGAGAGTATCCTTCCGGCTCAGGGTGACGCGCAGCAGGGAACCCAACGCCTCTACCATGGACGAAATGTCCTGATCGCCCAGAGCCATGGCCCGCCAATTGATGGATTCCAGGGTGTTGTACAGGAAATGCGGATTAATCTGACTTTCCAGAAATTTAAACTGTGCTTCCTTAGCCAGCAGCTCGTTCACGTAATTCTTTCGGATCAGCGCCTGTACGTGAAGCGCCATCATATCAAATCGTCGGTGCAATTCCCCGATTTCATCCTTCCGCTCGCTGTAATCACAGGCACATTGCGGAAGCTGTGTTTCGTCTGCACCAAAGGCGTCCATTTTGTGGATCAATGCGGTTAAATGGCCGACAATTACATTCACCATTCGGCAAAAAAGCAGCAGACACAGGAGCATCACCGGGATCAGAAGGGCAATGCATAGCAGTGTGGAAGTCCGTTGCGTAGTGACGACAGAGGTGTACGGCAGCAATGCCAGAAACTGCCATCCCAGCTCCGGAAGAGAGTCCTTAATATAGAAGTAATAGGCGTTCTCCAGATGAATGATGCCGTAGTTATCAGAGAACATCCGGTTATTCGCTCCAAGAGAGGAAACCTCACCCTGCGGAAAGGATTCCGTGTGAAAGATCGGCTCTCCGTTTTGATACAGGATGAAATGCATCGAGTCGTCCAGATTCATATCGGAGGAGACGTCCTGAATGAGTGTTTCCAGATCGATGTTGATCACAATCGTGCCGATGGTATCCAGCTCCAGATTTTCCGATCGTCGTACATCGCGGCAGAGGAACAATCCCTCCTCCTGACAATTGTCGGTGACCCAGACGGGGGCACCCTCCCCCTGATGCGCCGCATCCAGCAGTTTATGGATTGTTTCCTGGGAGAGATCCGTGGAGTATACATAATCGCTGCGGGAGACATAACTGTCATTGTAAAGACTGATGTACCGCATTCCCGTACCCGCTTTAAAATTGTTGTAGTATTCCGGCACGGCGCGTGCAAGGGCGTTGAACGCATTGCTGCGATCGATATAGCTGGCCTCCGGATCCTTTGCGATGCTCAGGTTATGCTGGATATCGGAATTGCTCAGGATGATGTTCGACATATTCCGGAGCGACAGCAATCGCTGAGACAGGGCATTGGCCGAATAAACGATCGTTCCGCGTGTAGAGGCGTAAAGCAATCGGTCGCTGGCATGCCGGATGGTTACTATACTGATGGAATATCCGATCCCGGTGAAAGCAAGCAGAAGCAGAAGACAACAGATGAATTTCTTCTTTAAGGAAAGATCACGGCAAAATTGTCTCAATCGGTTAATAACCACGGCTGCCCCAATATTGAACCAGATAGATGTACGAGTCGACGAAAAAAATAATGTACGAAGTGAAGATACGGTAGGAAATGACGAATTTCAAGAGGAAACAGAGGAAAAGTCGTTATTTTGACGAAGGTCTTTTTTTTGTATTCTTTCTGCTGCGGAAAATCGTTTTTTTGTCATGGGAAGGTCGGATTATTGGATTCAAAAGAACAGCACGGATTCCGTACAATGACAGTGCAGATGGGAACAACGTACCGGAGGTTCGCGGATCATTCGCCGAACCGGTCCCATCCGGCAACAATTCGACAGGAAGGGTTTGTGGGAAAGGAGAAACGATATGAAGAAGAGATTCATTGCTTCATTGCTGACGGGGGTCATGGCAGTGTCGCTGGCTGCATGCGGCAGCAGTACGTCATCGGCAACGCAGGAAGAGGGCACCGCAGAGGATACGACTGCCGGGGCATCCGGGGCGGCAGCAAAGAGCACAGCCGCCGGCAGCTCGATGTCGGTATCCTGGTGGGGAAATCAGACAAGAAACGAGCGCACACAGAAGGTTCTGGATACCTATGGAGAGGAGAACGGAATCACCTTCGACGGGCAGTTTTCGGAATGGAACGATTATTGGAATAAGCTGGCAACGGCATCTGCGGGGCATACCCTTCCGGACGTGGTTCAGATGGATTATTCCTATCTGCAGCAATATGTGTCCAACGGATTGCTGGTGGATCTTACCCCCTATGTGGAGGACGGCACGCTGGATGTCTCCAATGTCAGCGATACGGTCTTGAATTCGGGAAAGGTGGATGGAAAGCTCTATGCGATTCCGCTGGGGGTCAATGTTCCTGCCGTGATGTACAACAAGGATTTGCTGGACGAAAACGGGATTGAAATTCATGACAACATGACACTGGATGAGTTCTACGCTGTGTGCCGCGAGGTCTACGAGAAGACTGGCTATAAGACGGATGTATTCTACGGAAACGGCGCAGATTATTGCGCATATGTCCTGCGCGGTGAGGGCGGACATCTTTATGACGGCGGTCAGATCGGTGCCACGCAGGAGCAGCTGGAGGCGTTCTTTGAGATTTATGAGCTTGGCATTGAGGAAGGATGGGCCTGTGATCCTGCAATCTATGCGGAGCGTACCATCGGAACACCGGAGCAGATGCCGCTGGTATACGGTTCCAGTCCTTCTACCATGAGCTGGTGCTCGTTCAGCTGGTCCAATGCTTTGTCTGCCTTACAGAATGCGGCGGGAGATGCCTTCACCATTGAGATGACAACCTGGCCGTCAAAGGATCCGGCTGCATCGGATTACCTCAAGCCCAGCCAGTTTTTCTGCATCACGGTGGATTGCGACAATCAGGAGGAGGCTGCGAAGCTGATCAACTACTGGACCAACGATGTAGAGGCCAACAAGGTGCTTTTGGGAGAACGGGGCATCCCGATTTCCTCCGAGGTTTCCAACGGCATCAAGGAGCTGCTGGACGCGTCCAGTCAGAAGGCAACGGATTTTGTCAACAATGTCGTAACACCGAACTCCGCGCCGATTGATGCTCCTTCTCCGGAGGGCTCGGCTGAGGTGATTGAGCAGGTCAACCAGCTGGTGGAGAAGGTCTGCTACGGCGAGACAACGGCAGAAGAGGCTGCTGCGCAGCTTTTGAGCGTCGGAAATGAGGCGCTGAGCAAGTAACACAGATACACATGATACGGCAGTGCCGGGGCGCGGCAGCCCCGGACTGCTGTGGATCGAAAGCTTTGTGCTATGGATAGAAAGCTTTGATGGAAAGCTTTGATAGGAAGGAGGACTCCTCGTATGGCAAAAAGTGCAGCGGCGTCACAAATGGCACCGCAGAGGTCTCGAATGAGTGCCGAGACAAAGGCGGGGCTGGCATTTACCTCTCCGTTTATCATCGGATTTTTGCTGTTCATGATCGTGCCGATGATCATTTCGCTCTACTATTCCTTTTGCGATTACAACATCCTGTCGGCACCGACCTTTGTGGGTCTGAAGAATTATGTGAGCGCATTTCAGGATGAGGTTTTTTATAAGTCCATCGGCGTTACGTTTTTTTATGCCCTGATTTCCGTGCCGCTCCGTCTTGCATTTGCTCTGCTGGTGGCAATGCTGCTGTTAAAGAGCAGCCGGCTGACGTCCTTCTATCGGGCCGCCTATTATCTGCCGTCCATTATCGGCGGATCGGTTGCGGTATCTATTCTGTGGAAGCGCATGTTTGCCATCGACGGTGTGGTGAATAAGCTGTTGGCGGCTCTGGGAATGCAGGAACCGGTTTCCTGGCTGGGAGATAAAAATACGGCAATCTGGACCTTGATTATCCTTGCGATCTGGCAGTTTGGATCCTCCATGCTGATCTTTCTGTCCTCATTGAAGCAGATCCCCGGGTCTTTGTATGAGGCCTCCGATATCGACGGAGCGGGAAAGCTCCGGCAGTTTTTCAGCATTACATTGCCGCTTCTGACACCGACGATTTTCTTTAACCTGGTAATGCAGATGATCAACGGATTTCTGGCATTCACCCAGTGCTACATCATCACCCAGGGGAAGCCGATGAATTCCACCCTGTTCTATACCGTTTATATGTATCAGCAATCCTTTGAATACTACAACACCGGTTACGGCGCGGCGCTGGCATGGATTATGCTTCTGATCGTAGGTCTGATCACAGCCGTCCTGTTTGCAACCAAACGCTTCTGGGTTTACGAGGAGAGCTAGGAATGAAAACGAAAAGGAAATTTGGGAGTATCGTATACAACGTCATCGTATGTGCCTTTGGTCTGGTCATGCTGTACCCGGTTGTATGGATGATTATGAGCTCCTTTAAAGAGACCGGTACGATTTTTACTACGGCAGGAAGCCTGATTCCGGAGAAGTTTACTCTGGAAAATTACGTAAACGGCTGGAAGGGCTTTGGAAAGGTCAGCTTTGCAACCTTCTTCTCAAACTCAATGTTTATTTCCGTGATTGCCACGGCCGGCACCGTGGTTTCCTCTTCACTGGTGGCCTTTGGCTTTTCCCGCTGTAATTTCCGGGGGAAGAAGCTTTTGTTTGCGGCCATGCTGGTGTCCATGATGCTGCCGGCACAGGTGCTGATGATCCCGCAATATCTGTGGTATCAGAAGCTGGGATGGGTCGGAACCTATCTTCCGTTGATCGTCCCGTATTTCTTTGCGGTGCAAGGCTTCTTCGTATATTTGATGATGAACTTCATCAATGGAATTCCGAGGGAGCTGGATGAGGCTGCCAGAATTGACGGCTGTTCCTATTTCGGCATTTATCGCAGGGTCATTTTGCCGCTGATCACGCCGGCCTTGATTACGGGCGGAATCTTCTCCTTTATGTGGCGATGGGATGATTTCCTCTCTGCCCTGCTGTATGTCAACGACTCGGCACGTTATCCGGCGTCTCTGGCCTTGAAGCTGTTCTGTGATCCGGGATCGTCCTCGGATTACGGTGCGATGTTCGCCATGTCTACCCTGTCCATTGTTCCTGCCGTTGTGATTTTCATCGTGTTCCAGAAATATCTGGTGGAGGGAATTGCCACATCCGGCCTCAAGGGCTGATGGCTTGTAAAAGAGACGTTGATCAAAATGCTTTGGTCAAGGAGACCTTGATCTTGGAGGGAAAAGTTTCATGAGTACAAAAATGAAGGCAGTTGTAACGTATGCTCCCGGTGACAATCGATACGAAGAGGTTCCGCTTCCGGCGCTTGAGGAAGGCGAGGTATTGCTGAAGGTAAAGGCCTGCGGCATTTGTGCCGGTGATCTGAAGGCCTTTCACGGCGGAATTCGTGTCTGGGGAACCTCGGAGGAGGATCGCTATATGGAGCCGCCGTGCATTCCCGGACATGAATTCTATGGCGAGGTGGTGGATGTTTGCGGCGAAGTTCCGGGAATCGAGCCGGGAGACCATGTGTGTGCGGAGCAGATTATACCGTGCGGCGAGTGTTATTTTTGCCGGAACGGGCAGTATTGGATGTGTCAGAAAAGCGTGGTATTCGGCTTCAAGAACTATGCAAACGGGGGCTTTGCGGAATATGTCAAGCTGCCGAAAACCAGTCGGAAGCATGTGCTTCCCAAGAGCTTTACCAAGGAACAAAGCGTATTGGTGGAGCCGATCGCCTGTGGGATGCACGCATTGGAGCAGGCCAATATCCAACACGATGATGTCGTGGTCATTGCAGGGCTCGGAGCCATTGGAACCTCGATGTGCAACATCGCAAATCTGAAGCTGCCGAAGCTGGTCATCGGTCTGGAGGTGCGAAAGGAGCGTGCCGAGCTTGCCCGGCAATATGGTGCGGACCTTATCCTGAATCCCATGGAATGCAACGTCGTGGAGGAAATCCGGAAGCTGACCGGAGGACTTGGCTGCAGTGTCTATGTAGAGGCATCCGGCAGTCCAAGGAGTGCCGTTCAGGGCTTGAACGCATTGTGCAATCACGGCAGATATGTTCAGATGGGAGTATTGTCCGATCTCGTAAGTGCCGACTGGAATACGATTGGCGATGGCAAGGAGCTGAGCATCATCGGATCGCACCTGTCGGCAAAGGTCTATCCGGCCGTAATTCGTGGAATCGAGAAGGGGCTGATCCGGACAGATGGTCTGATCTCACACAGCTTTAAGCTGCAGGATTGGGCGCAGGCATACGAAACCGCACAGAAGGATCCGACGGCTGTCAAGATCATGCTGGAGCCGTGAGGAAGGAGGATCGGTGGCCTGTGCTGCCATGACAGAAGCGGAAGGAAGGGCTCTGCTGTTCGGGAAATTCCCGGCAGCAGAGCCCTTCTTTGCGGAAAGAAGCGGTCGGAATCCCGGCAGTTTATTCTGCCGGGGCTTCGTTTGTTTTGATGTCGCCTTCCATTCGGTTCATCTCCGGTATCACCGTGAGCAGCATGGTGATAAAGCACGCCAGTCCGCCCAGCACGTTGGAGATGGGCTCCGCAACGAAGACGCCATCGCTGCTGAATATCCGGACGAAAAATTCCGGCAGGTGCGAGACGAGAAGCCA
>CAVAUJ010000055.1:0-17069 GCA_963591995.1 Succinivibrio sp. | reverse complement strand
GGACAACTCCGCCAGGACCCGTCGCCGGCCGGCGTTATCCGGCATTTGTACCATGACTTTTTTTCGCTGCTTCCGCAGCCTGTTTTTCTCTCCACCTGGCCGCCATCTTGTGGAGCTCCTCTTCGCCGGCCGGTGCGGTTTTCTTTTTCTGCGACAGAAACCATTCGTATGCGTCACAGGTTTCCGCAACGTCCGCCGAATAGCAGACCTGCTGTCCGTGGTCCAGCCAGAGAATCCGCGTGCACAGCTCACGGACCTGCGGCATCACATGCGACACCAGAATGGCCGTGACACCGCCCTTGATGATTTCCTGCATCTTATCTCCGGATTTCTTACGAAAGGCGCCGTCTCCCACGGACAAAACCTCATCCAGAATCAGAATGTCCGGATGCACCAGGCAGGCAATTGAGAAGGCGAGCCGCGATTTCATTCCGGAAGACAGCTGCTTGAAGGCATGATCCTGGAATTCCTCCAGCTCTGCAAATCGAATGATTTCTTCATATTTGGAGTCGAGAAATTTGCGGGTATATCCGAGGAGTGCCCCCCTTAGATACGTATTCTCCCGGACGGTCATGTCATTGTCAAAGCCGCTTCCCAGCTCGAGCAGGGCGGCCACATTTCCCTCCACATGGATGCTCCCTTCGGTGGGCAGCATAATCCCGGTGACCGCTTTCAAGAGCGTCGATTTTCCGGCTCCGTTTGATCCGATGATCCCCAGCATTTCCCCCTGCTCAAGATCAAAGCTCACATTACGATCTGCCCAGAACTCCTTGATTTCATAATTTCCGGTCAGCTTGCGGATGACGAACTCCTTCAAGCCGATGGATTTGAAATCCCCGGTCACGTAGCGAATGCTCACGTTATCACAATGAATTGCAATTTGATTCATAATTATCCTTTACAGATAATAAAGAAATGAGTGGTTGCACTTTTTGTAAATCAGCATGCCGATACACAGGTAAAATGCCGCATAGAACACGCAAAGACCATGATAGGCCGCCGACGGAACGATTCCGTCGATGACAATGAGCCGCATATACTTGATGTACACGTAAACCGGATTCAGATACAGTGCCCGCTGCAGGGCAGGAGAAAGCCGGTCCACGGAATAAAACACGGCGGACATGTACGTGATCAGGGTCAGGAATACCTCATACAGATACTGGATATCCCGGAAGAACACGAACAGCGCGGAAAGAATTGCGCCGATGCCGATGTCCATGACCAGAAGGCACAGAATCGGGAAAACCAGCAGCAGCATCGTCGGCCGGAAGGTGATGCCGTCCAATATACAGAATACAAAATATACCAGCAGCGTCAGCCCGAAATTGACCAGAGCCGATACATTCTTGGAAAGAAGGAAGAGATACTTCGGCACATTGATCTTGGTAAAGATCTTCGCATTGCTCATCAATGACTGCATGCCGTTTTTGGTTGATTCCTTATAGTACGACAATACAATGGTGCCGGTGAACAGATACGTTGTATAATGGCTGATCTCTTTGCTGAAAAAATTCGAGAAAATGACGTCCATGACGAGCAGCGTCAAAAGCGGCGACAGAACGGACCATGCCATTCCCAGAATGCTCCTCTTGTACTTCTGCTTAAAGTCGCGTTTGACCAGCTCCTCGAACATGAACTGATATTTTTTTGCCTTGGCCAGCATGTTATTCATATCTTCTTTTCTATTCCGCAGCCCGTCTGCGGCCTCATGATATCAGCATTCATCCGAAACTATTGCTCCGGAGAGCCGGAAGTTTCTACCAGCACCTTCCGCAGCTTCTGTGCCACGATCCCGCGGCTGCGTCTCCACCATGCCGCCGCTCCCAGGATCACCAGACTGTTTCCGAGCGTCAGCACGAGATAGATCGCCATTCTCTCTGCTCCGGGCAGTGCAGCCAATGCCGGAAGCTCATTGATATGCTGCGCATAATACAAATGCCCCAGATACAGCGGAAGGCTCCACCTTCCCAGGAAATCCGCAGCGGCTCCCGCTTTCCGGCAGATGCCTTCCATCCCCCAGCCGGCAAAGACGGTCACAACCACGAGCAGCAGAAGGAACATGAAAAAATAGTCCTCCTCCGAAGGCTTCGCCAGCCTCATGTATCGAATTGTCAGGAGAAGGGCCGTCATCTGGAACATTGCCGCCAGCACGTTTCCCGTCGTCGTCAGCCCGCTCGGCGCCTTTTTCCGGCACCGCTTTACCGCCTTGCAGGCAACCACGCCGGTGCACAGCCCGGCCACCGTCCGAAGGAGTCCCTTGTAGCAAAGACCGGTCCACACAATCGGATCTCTCGGATGAGCGTATTCCCGGCAGAGCCACCCATAAAGGAACAGCGCCGCCAGCGGACAGATTACATGCGTCATCATGTCCTCATACCTGCGCAGCAGCGGATACAGGATCGCCATTGCGAGGAGCATGGCCGATAAATACCACATGACACCATTGATTCCATGGGTAAACAGGCCGCTCATCTTTACCATGGTCAGCTCCCAGAAATCATCGCGGAAGGCATCCCAGATCTGTCCCGGGCTCCATCCGCGCACTGCAGCGACGAAGGCAAACCCGATGCCCCAGGAAATGACGAATTCCGGAAGAAAGCCCTCCAGCTTATGGAAGAGGAACTGCAGCGTCTCTCTTCCCAAAGGACACGGCTCCAGCCCGGCCCGGGCTTCTGCGCCCGCCCTTTGCCCGGCCCGCTCCGCGCCGGCCGCCAGAAAGTACCCGGAGACGAACAAGAAAAACTCGACGGCCAGGGAGCCGCCGAGAAAGTAACCGTTCTCATCCCCCAGCAGATATCTGGAGTGATGAAGAACCACAATACCCGCAAAGAGGAATCGGAGCAAGTCGATTGTATGATTCCGCTCTCTCACGTAGGCTCCCCTTCTCCCCTTACCGGCTGTGCGTCCACTCGAGCACCTGCTCCGCAATCCTTGCAGAGGCGCCGCCGTCATCCATGCACCCCTTGTCCGCCAGGAATTCCGTCACCCTCTTCTGGAACAGCTCCTCGTCAAAATTCAGGATGCATTCCTCCAGCTCGTCCGAATTCGTAGAAACCGGGAACGGCGTATCCTCCAGACGAAAATAAAAGCCGCGTTCATTATCGTACCGATCTCTGTCCATGGCAAACAGAAAGCCCGGCTTTCGCAGCAGCACATAGTCATAAATCCACGAGGAATAATCCGTAATTCCGCAATCCGTGAACGCCAGAAGGGATTGCATATCCGGATACTCCGTCACATTGATGACATTTTCCGAGCGGATCCGGCTTTTTTTGGTGCCGTTCTTCTTATCGTTGTCGTGATAGCGGACCATCAGCTTCCAGACACCGCCGAAGCGTCTCTCCAACGCCCGCAGCGTTTGATCCGCATCAAGATCATATACCGCAAAATTGTGGTCGTCCCGAAAGGTCGGTGCATACAATGCGAACCGGGTCTTTGGATCCAGCCCGTTGTCTTTGCAGAACGAAAGCCGCAGATATTCGCGCAGGCCGCCGGACGACGGAAAGAAAATATCGTTTCTGGCATGTCCCAGCTTCAGAATCGGCGTCTTCTCCCAGAAGGTCTCCCGGAACACGCCGTCCTCGAAGTCGGAATTCGAAATGACATAGGTTGTCAGGTTACCTGTCCGTCTGGCTGCGACCGGCCAGGAAACATTGGTGTTGTAATGTGCCGGGTCAAACCGCTTGATTCCCAGGGAACCATGCCAGGTCTGCGCAACAATCTGGTCCTTTCGCACCGGAAAGGGATAAAACTTATCGCCCAGAAGCGAGTTGGTAAAGAGCACCCTCGCACCGGCCGCTGCCTGAAAATACTCGTAGGTGTTGGTCTTTACAAAGTGGACATGCTCTCGGATGTATTCCCGGGTCCGGACCAGCTCTGCCGCCGCCGCGGTCTCCTCCTCTGTCGGGTTCTCCACCTTATGACCGCCGGAAAGGCGCTCCACACGTTTTGTGATCCGGCAATCTTTGGAGAGAATTTCGGCTGCATCGATTCCGGCCGTTCCTGCGTTGGCAACACTCCAGTAAATTTCCACCGGAGCCTTTCTGCGAATCAATTCGTCGCTGATATATTTCAGGTTGCAGGAAACCTCATGGGCGAAGGGGAAAAACATCACCCGGTTCCCGACCGTTTCCGTATGTCTCCATTGTACGATTCTGGCGCCGTATCCGATCCTGCGGTCCGCCCAGGTGAAAAACTGCCGGAAGCAGTTCCCGATCCGCTTGAAAAACTTCCCCTCCACCATGACCGGCCAGAGGCGCTTGCATTTCTTGATGATTACATTTCCGATTACGCTCATATACTCCGCTTAATTCCGTGCATGCAGCAATCCGCTGCCGCACCACGCAACACTACAGGCCAAAGGCGTTGGAGCTCTCTTTGGCATTCTCGATGGCTTTAAAAATAAAATAATCAATGGGGGTCGTGATCTTAATGTTCTCCGTCTTTCCTTCCACCGCATACAGCCTGTGGCCGTAATGCCGCATCATGCTCGCGGAATCGATGAAATCCGTTTTCCCCTCTTTCCGCGCCTTTTCGTGCGCTGCGAGAAGATCCTCGACATAGAAGCATTGCGGAGCCTTGGCGACCTGACAGACGGAGCGGTCCAGAATATTCCCCACCTCTCCGTCCTTCGACTCCGTAATGATGGTTTCCGTTGCGGGCGTCACCGTGACCGCAGAGCCGTGCTCCCGAACGCAGCGGATTGCCCGGGTGATGGTGTCCGGATCCACCAGCGGGCGCACACCGTCGTGCACCAGCACCACCGAGTTGCCCGCAAAGATCTCATAAATCTTACACAATCCATGATAGATGGATTCCTGTCCGGTCTCTCCTCCCGGCACGATGGCCTGCACCTTGGTGATGTGGAATTTGTTGCACAGCCTCCACATCTTCTGGATATATTCCTGCAGACAGGCAATCACAATCCCGTCCACATCATCGTTGTTCTCGAATTTCTCAATGGTGTGAATGATAATCGGCTTACCGTTGAGCTCCAGGAATTGCTTCGGAATCCCGGAGGTATGCATTCTTTTTCCTGTTCCCCCCGCAAAAATAAGGGCCACATTCATGCTCTTTCGGCTCATCTGACCGTCCGTTCCTCCATATTCGATATCTGTTTTTCGTTGTCCGCCACCTGAAGATAAAACGGTGCAAAGAAAATGTGCTTTTCCCGTTCCGATTCCTTCGGGATTCGGCGATAGTCTCCGTACAGCCGTGTGAGGTACGTCTCATAATCTGCCGCCACCGGATAGGCCCCGTCTCCGTATGCCGTAAGAACCGGCGGCACCAGCTCGCTTCGGCGATACAGCTCCCGAAAGAAATGTCCTCTTCCGGAAGGAAAGGAAACGTAGTCCGAATTCCTGTTCTTGCAGCTCTTATAAATCCGGTCACAGTGCCTTGTCCAGCCGTCCGGGCTGCGGAATGCGGTCAGACGGCCGATCCGGATCTTTATCCGGAAGATTCTCCTGCAGCGCGCCCTCTGTGCGGGATCCTCGATGCTCTCCGCCAGCTTCAGGAGCTCCCGGGCATCTCTTTTGAATTTCGCGCAGGATTGCAGAAAGCCGGCGGTCATGCAGGCCAGCCCGTGCACTCTCCGCAGCAGCGGATTGTCATAGGTATTCTCCATCGGGAAAATATCAATAAAGGCACCGCATTCCTCATTCTGAAAATCCTCTCTGGTTCTTACCGAGGTTCCTTTCAGAAGAATGCGGGAAAGCATAAGGCCGTAGCCTGCCGTTGTCTGCGGCGTATGCACCCAGTAACGGTCCCCATATTCTCTCGCAAAGATCTCGACGAAGCGGTCGTGATCCTCCCGCGGCATGTTGACATCCACGTCGTCATCCCAGGGGATAAAGCCATGATGCCGAACCGCGCCCAGACAGGAGCCTCCCCCAAGGAAGAAGGTCAGCCCGTGCCTGCTGCAGCACTCCGCCAGATCCGCCAGCATTCCGTCCAGGGTCGTCTGCAGCTCCCGCAGCTGCCCGTCGCTCAGAAGAACGGCATCCTCCGGCTTTATGGTTTTGAAAACTTCGACGGTCGATAAGCCCATCACTTCCTCTGCTACACTTCGTATTTTTCATGGAGGAACTTGGCACGCAGAAACTTCATGCCCTTTTTCCACCAATTGACCCGTTCGACGTACAGGTACGGCAGCACCTTGATGTCGGAATCCGACAAATTCCCGCACTCCACCTGGTAGCGCAGCCACACATTCAGAATCAGCTCTCCGACGCGCCCGCAATAGCGGCCCTGAAAATAAGAATAGCCGCGGATGTCGACCTCCTTCTCCAGCTCGAACAGGATCTCAAAGAGCCACCGGCAATACGCATCCAATGTGTGCCGTTCCATAATCATCATGTTGAACATATGGCCCGACGTCTCCGTCATCACCCGGTCAAAGGCCGGCAGATATTCCGGATACCGCTTCTCCAGAATGGCTCTGGTTTTGTCCATATGTTCGATGTAATGGGAATGCTCATAATGAGAATAAAGGCTCTCAATGAAATAATGTCGCTTGACCGGGACGAATACCTTGTACCTGCCCAGCATGGGGGCGAGTTCCTGATAGGTCAGCACCTTGTCAAAGATGTCGCCCTTGATGCCGGAGCGGTGGGTTTTCCCGTTTCCGCGGAAATGCCGACGGTAATGCACCAGCCCGATGTAGTCCGTGTGGAGGTGCTTCCACGCCCAGTACAGTCCCGTCAGCTCACAGAAGTACGGATTGCGCGAGCTGATGTTGCAGCCGATGTTGTCCTTGACATACCCCAGCTCCGGCTCCTGCCCCTCTCCGGTCTTCTCGATCGCCGCGCCCACATGAATCGGAAGATACATGGGATCTGACGGCATGCGGTATTGCTTATGTGTGGTGACGATGATCTTCACCGTCGGATGTTTATGCTTCTCCTCTGCCATAGCGTCAGATATTCTGCCTCTTCAGATCCTCGGTGACGAATTTCTCACCCGTTGTGGTGCGCAGGAGCTCCTTCGACGCCGCCGACAGCCCGTTTGCAAGACAGGCATCCGACAAATCACAGGTAGAACAGGCATCCAGCTCCGCCTTTGTAATCCTGCCGTCCCGAAAATCCCGGACCGCCGGAATCTCATACATCGAATACTTCTTCTTGCGGAAAAACCGCAGGAATTTATGATGAATGACCCAGAGTGCGGGCTTCCAGATGTATTTATGCATGGCAGGTGACACCGAGCCGATCATCCAGCACGCGCGATCGCAATGGCGCACCCTGGCCCGAACCTCCTCGGCCTCTGCAGAATTCCACACCTCATCCCAGGTCTTATCCGTCAGGTTGCCCATGACCTCCTTATCCTTCGTGCCGTTGCACGGCATAACATCCCCGTAGGGATCGATAAAGAAGGTGTCAAAGGACATATCGCAGGGCAAAAGACGCTTTTGTCCGTAAATGTAATTGATCAGGCCATGATTAAAATAGGCCCGGAACCACTTTTTGGGCTCCTTGGAGTCCAGCAGGCGATTAACCAGGTCTTCAAAATGCTGGGCCACCATTGGCCGATCATGAATAATATTTTTGGCTTCTACAAAGTAAAAAGAATTGTGGAGGCTGGCCGTGGCAAACTCCATTCCCAGCTCATCGGACAGGTCGTAAAGCGGCACCAGATCCGGCGCATTCCGATCCTGCACCGTCATGCCGAAGCCCACGTCCTTCAGACCCATTTCCCGAAGCCGGCACAGCGTATCGTATCCCCGCTGAAACCCGTTCTCCAGGCCCCGAATCGCATTGTTGGTCTGCTCAAGTCCCTCGATGGATATGCGGATGCCGACATTCGGAAATTCTCTGCACAAATCCAGAATGCGATCCGTAAAAAATCCGTTGGTGGAAATCACGATGCGGTCGGACTTTTTCAGAAGCTCCCGCACGATATCCTTCAGATCAGAACGTATGAAAGGTTCTCCGCCGGTAATGTTGGTGAAATACATCGGCGGAAGCTTCCGGATGGTCTCTAATGAAATCTCCTCCTCCGGAAGAGAAGGTGCCTTGTAGCGATTGCACATGGTGCATCTTGCATTGCACCGATAGGTGACAATCACCGTTCCGTTTAACTTTTTCATAACTCCCCTGGGAAGGACGCATTCCCTTAACAATTAACGTCCACAAGAGTAGCTGCTCCCTGCATCCGAATCTGCTCGCTCCCCGCCGGCACGAAAAACGTATCTCCTCTGGAAAACGGCAGACATATGCTCTTACAAGATAACACTCCGGCTCCGTCTGTGCAAATCAGCACATGAAAGGATGCTGCATCCGTCCGGAACAGGACCTCCGGCGATGCCTCTGTGTGAAGGAGAATCCTCTTTACTTCAAAATACCGGCAGCGGCACAGAAACTCCGAGGCGCAGCCCGGTCGATACCGCAGGACACGCATCGGCTGCCGCGGCGAATCGCTTCCCTTCAGATCGGCCACCTGCAGCGCCTTCTCCAGATGCAGCGGCCGCTCCTTTCCCGTCTTATCCTTTCGGTGATAGTCATAAAGCCGATAGGTCAGATTGGAGCTCTCCTGCACCTCCAGAATCAGGCAGCCCGCGCCGATGGCATGCACCGTTCCCGACGGAATATAGAAAACATCATCCTTCTTTACCGGAATCCGCAGGAGTCTGCGCTCCAGTGTCCCGTCCTGCACGCTCTCCCGCACGGCTTTCGGCGACATGTCATAGGCAAATCCATAAACCAGCTGTGATCCCGGCGACGCCTCCACCACATACCACATTTCCGATTTGCCCAGCTGTCCTCCCTCCTGCCGTCTTGCATAATCATCGTCCGGGTGCACCTGAACCGACAGATCCGATGCGGCGTCGATGAATTTCACAAGAACCGGCAGCTCTCCATTTCTTACCGCCTCCGGCATACTCCTCGCCGGATGTGTTCCCATCCATTCCGGATGCTCCTGCAGCAGCTCGTGCAGCGATCGGTCCGGCGCATCCGCCACACGGGAAAGACCATCCGGGTGGGTGGAGCACTCCCAGGTTTCCGCCAGCGGCAGAAGGTCCGTTTCCTTGCCGAACTGCTCCCGCAGCCTTACGCCGCCCCACAGATAATCCTTTCCTGCCGGCAGGAGCTTTATGGGTATCCGCCGCATATCTGTCTCAAATCTCCAGCTCGAATTTCTGCTTGTCATGCACGCTGATCTCTTTTCCGATCTGCACCTCAATGATCTTGAGCTCCGTATCCGCAACAATGGTATGTCTGCAGCCGGCCTGCATGGTAATGACGTCACCCTGCCGGACCCTTTGCTCCATCCCGTCCACAATGGTACGGCCCTCTCCCGCGATGATGTTCCAGATTTCATCCCGGTGTGCATGGCTGTGATAATTCATCTGGTGTCCTTCCTTCAGATTCACCAGAATCGTCAGGCTCTCCTTTTCCACGTCCAGCACCTGAAAGGAGCCCCAGGATTTTTCCGCGAACATCACCTTCTGATCCATCGCATCCACAAAGGGCTTGATGTAGCTGGACTGCTCCTTGTCGGATACCAGAATTCCCTCCGGGGAAGCCGCCACCACGGCATTCTTCAATCCCATGACGAGAATCGGCACATCCAGCTCGTTGATGACGTCCACATTCTCACAGGTTTCGTTCAGCGTACCGTTGCCGATCACCGGCTCTTCCATGGCTTCCGTCAGCGTATTCCATGTTCCCATATCCTTCCAGTCACCGGCAAAGCGCATGACCTGAATTGCGGGCTCATGCTCTGCCACCGCATAATCAAAGGATATTTTCTCTATGGTTTCATACTTGCTGAACAGATCGCTGTAATCGGTAAAATTCACGCGCTCGTGCGCCTTTCGGAGAACATATCCGATCCTGTAAGCGAATACGCCGGCATTCCAGAGCGCCCCGGCCGCAATATACTCCTTCGCCGTTACGGCGTCCGGTTTCTCCTTAAAGGTGGATACCCGGCTCACCTTATCCTTGGAGGTCGGAATAATGTAGCCGTATTTCTCCGACGGATAGGTGGGCTCGATCCCCATCAGGGTCAGATTGCAATCATCCCTCTCTGCCAGGCGGGACAACTCCTTCAATGCCTCAAAATAGTCGTCGTTCACGTAAGGATCCACCGGGCATACCACCACCGTCTCATCCTCCGGAATTCTCTTCACATCGTGCAGGTAGGCCGTAGCCAAAGCGATGGCCGGAAAGGTATCTCTCCTGCACGGCTCCAGCGAAATGCCGATTTCCTCACCCAATTGATTTTTCAGCTGTGAAACCTGTGACCGGCTGGTGGCCACCGTCACCGTGGCCTCCGGATCCACCTTGCGGATCTGACGGTACATCCGCTGCACCATGGATTCATACTCTCCCTCCGCAGCCGGAAAAATCTTGATGAACTGCTTGGAGCGAACGTCATTGGAAAGAGGCCACAGCCGCTTTCCGGAACCGCCGGACAACAAAATAATGTGCATAAAACCTCCGTATTTTACCATCGCCTACGCGTCACTCGCAGGAAAGAGGAGCGCCCTTCGGCACTCCCCGGTACATCGTTTGCAAGTTTCAGCGTTCGGCCCGCATGGGATTGCTGAGGAAATCCTGATACGTCAATCGAATTCCTTCCTCCAGCGGTGTCACCGCTTCCCAGCCCAGGGCCCTGGACTTCGACACATCCAGAAGCTTTCGCGGCGTCCCGTTCGGCTTGGACGGATCCCAGCGGATCTCTCCCTCATAGCCGATCACCCCGGCCACCAGCTCTGTCAGCTCCCGGATGGTCAGCTCCTTTCCGGTTCCCGCATTCACGGTCTCGTTCCCGGAATAATGATTCATGAGGAATACACACAGGTTCGCCAGATCATCCACATACAAAAACTCGCGAAGAGGAGAGCCGTCTCCCCAGCAGGTCACGTAGGGGAGATTTTGCTCCTTTGCCTCATGGAAGCGGCGGATCAGGGCCGGCAGCACATGGCTGTGCGTAGGATGATAATTGTCATTGGGACCGTAGAGGTTCGTCGGCATGACGGAGATATAATCCGTTCCGTACTGGCGGTTCAGAAATTCGCAATATTTCAGTCCCGAAATCTTTGCCAGTGCATACGCCTCGTTGGTTTTCTCCAGCGGGCCGGACAGCAGGCAGTCCTCTGTCATCGGCTGGGGTGCCATGCGCGGATAAATGCACGAGCTTCCCAGAAATTCCAGCTTCCTGCAGCCGTTCTGCCAGGCGCTGTGCACCACATTCATTTCGAGAATCATGTTGTCATACATGAAATCCGCAAGAGCCGACTCATTGGCAACAATCCCTCCCACCTTGGCCGCTGCCAGGAAAACATATTCCGGCTTCTCTTCGGCAAAAAAGGCCTCCACCTGATCCTGTCTGGTCAGGTCCAGCTCCGCGTGCGTTCTGGTGATGATGTTGGTATATCCCTGCCGCTCCAGTTCCCGCACAATGGCAGAGCCCACCATTCCTCTGTGTCCTGCTACGTAGATCTTCGCATTCTTTTCCATGACTTCTACTGCTCCAGCTCCCTGCGGATTTTCTCCTGTGCACATTCTGCCGCTACCTTCTTCATATCATGCTCCACCATCCGATGAACCAGCTGCTCAAAGGATGTCTTCGTGGGGTTCCATCCCAGCTGCTCCCTGGCCTTGGAGGGATCTCCCCAGAGATTGACCACATCCGTCGGGCGATAGAAGTCCGGAGAGACCTCGACAAGAATTCTGCCGGTTGCCTTGTCAATTCCCTTTTCCTCCAGACCCTCGCCCTGCCAGGTCAGCTCGATTCCGGCCTCGCGGAAGGCCAGCGTGGCGAACTCCCGGACAGAATGCTGGTCCCCCGTGGCGATTACAAAATCCTCCGGCTTGTCGTTCTGCAGGATCAGCCACATGCATTCCACGTAATCCTTGGCATATCCCCAGTCGCGAAGGGAGGACAAATTCCCGAGGTACAGCTTCTCCTGCACGCCCTGCGCGATTCTGGCCGCCGCCAATGTGATCTTGCGCGTAACAAAGGTCTCTCCCCGGCGCTCCGATTCATGATTGAACAGAATGCCGGAGCAGGCAAACATCCCGTACGCCTCACGATACTCCTTGGTAATCCAGAAGCCGTATTGCTTGGCCACAGCGTAGGGACTGTACGGATGAAACGGTGTAGTCTCCCTCTGCGGAACCTCCTCCACTTTTCCGTACAGCTCCGAGGTCGATGCCTGATAAATGCGGCACGTGTCTGCCAGTCCGCACAGACGCACCGCCTCCAGAATCCGCAGAACGCCTACCGCATCCACGTCTGCCGTGAACTCCGGAACGTCAAACGACACCTGCACATGCGACTGGGCCGCCAGATTGTAGATTTCGTCCGGACGAACTTTGCTGATGATCTGCAGAATGCTCATGGAATCCCCCATGTCCCCATAGTGCAGATGAAAGTGCGGATCGCTCTCCAGATGAGCAATCCGCTCCCTGTATTCTACGGAAGAACGGCGGATCACGCCGTGCACTTCATATCCCTTCTCCAGGAGGAATTCCGAAAGGTAGGATCCGTCCTGCCCGGTCACGCCGGTAATCAGTGCTGCTTTTGCCATAGCTTCTCTCTCCTTTTATCTGTGTCAGTGAGAGACATTATACCACAGAACCAAATCCCCGATACAGTACCGGGGCCGTCCCGCCTGTATCCTCGCAGCACTTGGACCGGCGCGTGAACCGACGTATAATCGGAGCAGAGACCGTCGGAGCGTAACATTTCGCACCTTCTCTTCGTATAATGGATATAACAGGAGGGACAAGCCATGGCAGATAAGAAACAGACAATGACAAACGAACCGCTCCTCGGAGAGCTTTCCGAAGAGGCGCTGGCTTCCGTTTCCGGAGGATATACCGGTCCGGCGCGCAACGGAGACTGGTGCTACAACCTGGAGACGAATACCTGGGAATTCCGCGATCGCAAAACCGGGAGAGTTCTCAGAACCTCACAGCGCAAGCCCTGGTAAAAGGGCAGGCGCAGCGCGGAAACAAATAAGCCGGTTCCTTTTGCGAAAGGGACTGGCTTCCTTTGTTTGTATCCATTACAATCGAATAACGTCCGGCAGTCGTCCGGCAGAGATCACGCATCAAAGGAGATGTTCCCTCATTTATGGATACCAACAAGGCTTCGCAGACACTTTCCCGCAGGGATTTCTTTCTCATGGCCTGCACCATTGCTCTTCCCATCATGGTGCAGAACCTCATCAGCACTCTGGTCAACACGGCAGACACCGTGATGCTGGGCTATGTCAGTCAGGAAGCCATGGCCGCCTCCTCGCTGGCATCCAATGTACATACCCTCATGTGGACGGCTTTTTACGGCTTTACCACCGGTGCCGCCGTTCTCGGCGCACAATACTGGGGCAAGCGCGACCTTCCCGCCATCGAGCAGGTCATGGGACTGACCGTGCGGTTCTGTATGGGTGCCGGCCTCGCAGCCTTTCTGGCCTCTTTTCTCGCGCCGGCGGCCATCATGTCCGTTTTCACGGACGATCCGCAGCTCATTCAGGAGGGTGCCCGGTATCTGCGTCTGGTTTCCTTTTCCTTTCTCTTCGAATCCTTTTCCACCGGTTATTTTGCCGTGCTGCGGAGCACCGAAAAGGTCCTGCTGCCCAGTGTCACCTTCGTTCTCTCTCTCGGCATCAATGTCTTCATGAATGCCGCCTTCATCTTCGGCTTCTTCGGTTTGCCGAGGCTTGGGATTGCCGGCGTTGCCATGGGGACGGTATCGGCGAGGGCCTTTGAGGTTCTGGTCTGTATCCTGCACTCTCTGTCCAGCCGGGATCTGCGTTTTCGTCCCCGGTATGTGTTCTCCGGCAACCGGATTCTGCTGCAGGATTTCCTGCGGCTGGGGCTTCCTGCGTGCTTCAATGACATCGCCTGGGGGCTGGCCGCCTCCATGTTCTCTGTCATCCTCGGTCACATGGGCAGTGATACCGTGGCCGCCAACGCCGTAGCCGCCATGGCCCTTAACATCGGTGCCATCGTCAGCCGGGGCTTTGCCAATGCCACCACCATCGTTGTGGGAAAGGTTCTGGGAACCGGAGACCTGAAAACCGCGAAAATCTATGCCCGCCGGATGGTTTTCATCACCTTTGTTTTCTCCTGTGCAGGCGGCCTTGTCATGCTCGCCATCCGGCCGCTCCTCACGGGTCTTTACGCGGATAAGCTGACACAGACGGCGTTGTCCTATCTCGGAGCCATGCTGGCCATGCAGGCCTACCGCATCATCGGAGAGGGTCTGAATACCTGCTGGATTTGCGGCTGCTTTCGGGCCGGCGGTGATTCCAAATTCGGTGCCATCGTAGACAGCCTGTGCATGTGGCTCATCGCTGTCCCCGCCATGGCGGCAGCCGCTTACCTGTTCAAACTGCCGGTGCTGGGAGTATACTTTGTCATGTGTCTTGACGAATTCGAAAAGATGCCTTTTGTCATCCATCACTACCGCAAATTCACCTGGCTCCGCAACATTACACGGGAGCTATGAGGACGCACGCATGAACGATTATCTGATTCGAGGTATTGCCGCAAACAATGAAATCCGGTGCTTCGCCGTGACAGGGACCGCTCTGACCGAGACGGCGAGGCTCTCCCACCATACCGCCCCCGTTGCAACCGCCGCCCTTGGCCGTACCATGATGGGCGCTTTGATGATGAGCGATATGCTGAAAAATGACGGGGACTTGATCACGCTTCGCTTCGACGGAGACGGTCCTCTCGGCTCCATCGTAGTGACGGCTGACCGCCATGGCAGCGTAAAGGGCTATGTGCAGAATCCCTCTGTCGAGCTCCCCCTGAAGGCGGACGGACATCTGGACGTCGGCCGCGCGGTCGGAAAGGGAATGCTGACGGTCATCCGGGATCTCGATATGAAGAATGCCTACAACGGGCAGATTGCCATCCATTCCGGAGAGATTGCCGATGATCTGACGCACTATTTTGCCGAATCGGAGCAGATTCCCTCCTCCGTCGGCCTCGGCGTTCTGGTGAATCCCGACTGCAGTGTAAAGCAGGCGGGCGGCTTTCTGATCCAGCTGATGCCCTTTGCGTCGGAGAGCACCCTTTCCCGGCTGGAGAAAAATCTGCAATCCATCCCTTATGTGACGGACATGATGGAGAACGGTCTTTCCCCGGAGGGAATGCTGTCCGCAGCGCTGCAGGGCTTTGAGGATCTTCGCATCACGGACAAAATGCCGGTGCAATTTCATTGCAACTGTTCCCGTGACCGCGTAAGACGCGCTCTTTCCCTTCTCGGCGAAGCGGAACTGACTTCCATGATCCGGGAAAACCACCCCTTTGACCTCTCCTGCCAGTTCTGCGGGCAGCAATATCAATTTTCCCGGGACGAATTGGAGAGCATTCGCGATGAGGTTGCCTCCTCCTCTGCACCGGAATGACGGAGGGCGGCGCCATGCCGCGCTCCGGACTGTTTTTACCGCCCTGCGTCCGGCTTCCGTGTCCCGGAGGTAAAACGGATCCGGTAGCCTTCTTCCGATTTCTGCAGCACCTTGCCGTAGAGCTTCCCCTCCGCCTGGAGCAGGATATTGTCATTGTCTGACAGGGCAGCCTCTGTTTTCAGGATCGCTCCCTCCGGGGAGAGGGCGACAATTTTCCCCGGCATTTCGTTCGCACGGACGTGTTTGCCCTCCAGAACGGAAAAGGTCACCTCCTCCGGGTGCTCCAGCTTCTTCCATGTTTCCTTCTCCCGCTCACAGCAAATGTCATAGGCTCCGCCGATCCCGACCACGTCATAGATCATGAGCTCTTTCGCAGCCCCCTTCGGCAGCACCGGCTGCTCCCCCGCAATCAGCAGCTTTTCACGGATCTTCCTTCTTGTGTTCTCGGAAATATAGATCTGCCCTCCTACCGTATAGGACTCCACGCGTCCGGCAAGATTGGATACGTCTCCCAGACAGCTGTACTTGGCCCGGCGGGACGAACCGATATTGCCGACCACGGCCTCCCCCGTATTGATGCCGATTCCCATCTGAAGCTCCGAATAACCGTTGGCGCGGTTCCATTCGTTTACCTGCTGCATTCCTTTTTCCATCTCCAGCGCACAGGCCACCGCCTCTGCCGCATGATTTTCGATCCTGTTGGGGGCATTGAACATGACGAACAGCCCATCTCCGAGAATTTCCACAATCGTGCCGCGATGCTTTTCAATGATTTCACTCATAACGCCAATGTAATGGTTAATCATTTTTATGAGCGCGTTCGGTTCGATTCCGGTACACAGCGCCGTGAAGCCGCGAAGATCACTCATCAGAATCGTCACTTCCCTTAAGTCCCCTCCGATTTTCTCTCCCCCCTCGGTCCCGAGGACATAGTCGGCAATCTCTGTGCTGGTATAGCGGGAAAAAACCTTTTGCACATGATCCAGCTCGGTCAGATCCGTGATCACAAAGACCAGGGTGTTCCGTTCTCCCGCTTCCTTCCCTGCATAGTGCATACAGACCCGGAGCTTTTTCTGTACGCCGTCCCCGTTTACATAATCAACGATCGCTTCATTGCGCGACTGCCTTTGTGCCACCGAATCAATGAACAGCTGAAGAAATGCATCATTCTCCTGCGTCAGCGGAATAATCTGCCAGACCTTTTTTCCCAAAAGATGTTCTACCTTCTCGCAGAAAATACCGGCTGCTGCCGGATTCGCATAGGCAACGCAGCCATTTTTCTCAATGATGCAAACGCCGTCCTTCATATTGTCAAACAGAAAGCCTGCATACTCTTCCCGCATAATCAAACCCCCACTGCGTTCCGGACGAGGACGCATGGTCCGTGGAATGCCCCGTACAAATTCACAAGGACATTTGCCGTGCCCCGCCAAAAAAGAGCATTGACCCCATGATCAATGCCCTGTCGACGCCGTTGCTGTATCACCTTCGTTCCGTACCCATCAGCGCTTTACCGTGATGTATCTCTTGCCTATCAGTCCCTGAATCCAGCACAAAAAGCTCAGCATACCTTCCTCCTTCTGCGGTTAACCTGCCGCATCCCCTTATGGTTCTCCCGCACAGCTCTTTCTTTTTTGTGCGGCTGCTTCTCTCTTCTGCTGATACATACGCTTCTTAACGGCATAATGTTACAGAG
>CAVAUJ010000054.1:0-17173 GCA_963591995.1 Succinivibrio sp. | reverse complement strand
GCGTGCACAACGGTGTTTACGCTGTCCCGGATTACGAGGGACGTATTGGCGCAGAGCTTTGCGGTATAGCCGCCGGGGCTTTGAATCTGCCGGATCAGGGCAGAGGTTGCCATACGTCCCATGATTTCTTTTGGCACATCCACGGTCGTCAGCTTGGGCGAGGTCACATAAGACATCGGCAGGTTGTCAAAGCCGACGATGGAGACATCGTCGGGAATGCGGCAGCCGTGCTCCTTCAGCGCGCGCATGCAGGAGATGGCGATGATGTCGTTGTCGGCGAAAAAGGCCGTCGGCAGCGAGGGGGAGGAGTGCAGATATTGCACCATGTCCCGGTAGGCGCTTTCCTGTGTGGAGCCCACCCGGATCACGCGGTAGTTGCAAGGTGTCTCTGCACTCCGGACGGCCTTCAGAAAACCATCACTTCTTTCCGTAAAATTATTGATCTCCACATTGGAATGCAGGTAGCCAAGCTCGGTATGACCCGCGTCGATCAAGTACTTCGCAGCCAGAAAGGCACCCTGCTGATTGTTGATCAGCACACTGTCAAAGGGTGCATCTTCAAAATAACTGTCCAGCACAACAAGGGGCTTTGTGAGCGTCCGGAAAGGGAGGATGTCGGCACCGGTCATTTCGGTGGCCAGAAGAAGGATCCCTGCGCAGTCGGAGAGGGAGAGGGTTCGCAGCTGCTCCTGCACATCCTGATTTGCGTAAAAATAGGTGATCTGCAGATGGTAGCCCGTCTCTGCAGCCTTCTGGCTGATGCCTTCGATCACCGCAGAGAAAAAAGGCGTATCGCCATAGACCTGTCCGTGGCGCTTGTAGATGACCAGATTGAGGAAGGCGGATTTGGCATTTTTGTGCGGAGCATGGCGAAGTCCGTGCGCTTCCGCGGCCTGGAGAATCATTGCGCGTTTTTTCTCACTGATTCCGTCTCTGCCGTTCAAAGCGATCGACACGGCGGAGGGTGATACGCCGAGCAAAGAAGCGAGCTCCTTGGATGACATAGCCATGATTACATTCCTCCCGATTACACTTCATGAAAAACGATACCCCAACCAAAACAAAGCTGTCAATGTATTTTCGAAACTGATTTCGAAATGATATACAGAATTTAGTTTGCTCACTGCAGAACAAAAAGAGAGGCAAGGAGTCAATCTGCACAAAAGCAATGACATAAACTTGTGAAACAAGGGGAAAGCAACGGAATTTCATTGACAGATTCCGAAATTAGAACTATAAGATTTATATAGATTTCGAAATTACATGGCCTTTGAATTTTGAAAAGGAGGGTATCTATGGATCGGGTGGTTCTCGGCTTTGCCCCTACGCGGCGCAGCATTTTCAGCGCGCCGGATGCTGTCAAATACGCGAATCTTACAAGGGAGAAGCTTCGCGCCATGAACATTGAATTCGTCGACATTGACGACATCAGCGATGACGGCCTTTTGTACAACGATGACCAGCGGGTGAGTGCCGCACGCAAATTTAAGGAGGCGGGGGTTGACGGCCTGTTCCTTCCGCATGCGAACTTCGGGACAGAATACGAATGTGCGCGTCTGGCCAAGGATCTGAATGTGCCGGTCCTTTTGTGGGGACCGCGGGATGAGCGTCCGGAGCCCGACGGCATGCGCCTTCGGGATTCCCAATGCGGCCTGTTCGCCACCGGCAAGGTTCTTCGCCGGTTCGGCATTCCCTTTACCTATATGACGAACTGCCGTCTGGAGGATCCGGAATTCGAACGCGGTGTGCGGGATTTCCTTCGGGTGTGCAATGTGGTGAAAACCTTTCGCCACACCAGAATTCTGCAGATCGGACCGCGCCCCTTTGATTTCTGGAGCACGATGTGCAATGAGGGAGAGCTGCTGGAGAAATTCGGCATCCAGCTGTCCCCGATTCCGATTCCGGAGCTGATCGATGAGGTAAAGAAGGCAAGGGAAGAGGGCACGGAGACGGCGGAGGTTGCGGCGCACTGCCGGGAGACCTGGACCGTCTGTGCAAGCGAGGAGCAGCTGGAGACGGTGGCCGCCCTGAAGGTTGCAATGAAACGGCTGGCCGGCAAATACGGATGCAATGCGATCGCGATTCAATGCTGGAATGCTCTGCAGGGAGAGATCGGCATCATGCCCTGCGCGGCCAATTCCCTGCTCAACGAGGAGGGGATTCCGACCGTATGTGAAACCGACATTCACGGCGCGATCACCGCACTCCTTGCGGAGGCGGCAACGCTTGGCGAGCACCGCGCCTGTTTTGCGGACTGGACCGTCCGGCATCCGGACAACGAGAACGGCGAGTTGCTGCAGCATTGCGGTCCGTGGCCGGCATCGGTTGCGAAGGAAAAGCCGACGCTCTGTACGCCGGTGGCCTTCCCTGACTACAACGGCTCTCTGTCTGCGGAGGCGCGGCACGGCGAGATGACGATCTGCCGCTTTGACGGAGACGGCGGAGAGTATTCCCTTCTTCTTGGCAATGCCAGGGGAATTGACGGTCCTTATACGAAGGGAACGTACGTCTGGATTGAGGTCGAGAACCTCAAGCGCCTGGAGGCGAGGATTGTCGAGGGACCGTATATCCATCACTGCGTGGCCGTGCATGCGGATGTGGTCCCGGTGCTGTACGAGGCGTGCAAGTACCTTGGCATTCAGCCGGATCTGTACGATCCCATTGAGGAGAAGGTCAAAGCTTATCTGAGAGGAGAGGAATGTCATGAATGAACGCAAGGTACTGTCCTACGATCTGCGAAAGGACGCGGTGGACATCATCATGGCCGGGAAGACCGGCCATATCGGCGGAGACATGTCCGTCATGGATATCCTGACGGCGCTTTATTTCAAGGTGATGAACGTTTCTCCGGAGAACCGGAAGGATCCCAACCGTGACCGCTTCGTGCTCTCCAAGGGCCACAGCGTAGAAGCGCTGTATGCGGTCCTTGCCAGGAAGGGCTTCCTGTCTCTGGAGGAGGTGAAGCGGGAATACTCCCGTTTTGGCTCTCCTTATATCGGACACCCCAACAATAAGCTTCCGGGGATCGAGATGAACTCCGGCTCTCTGGGGCACGGTCTGCCGGTGGCGGTTGGCATGGCGCTGGCCGGGAAGATGGACGCCGCTCCCTACCGCGTGTACACGGTCATGGGGGACGGGGAGCTCGCCGAGGGCAGCGTATGGGAGGCGGCCATGTCGGCGACCCAGTACGGGCTTGACAATCTTTGTGCCGTTGTGGATCGGAACCGCCTGCAGATTTCCGGCACCACCGAGGAGGTGATGCATCTGGACGATCTTTCCGCAAGGTTCCGCGCCTTTGGCTGGCACGTCATTGCAACCGACGGAAACGACGACGATGCCCTTTGCGCCGCCTTTGACGAAGCGGCGAAAACCAAGGGAATGCCGACCATGATCCTTGCCAACACCGTCAAGGGATACGGCTCCGCGGTGATGGAGAACAAGGCGAGCTGGCACCACCATGTGCCGACCCAGGAGGAATATCAGCAGATCATCAATGATTTTGCCGTCAGGAAGGAGGCTGCAATCCATGAATAAGATTCCGAATCGCCAGGCGATCTGTGAGACCCTGATGGCGCATGCCGCGCAGGATAAGGACATTGTTGTGCTTTGCTCGGATTCAAGAGGCTCGGCCTCGCTGGCCCCCTTCTTTGCCGCCTACCCGGAGCAGTCGGTGGAGGTCGGCATTGCGGAGCAGGATCTGGTGGGGATTTCCGCCGGTCTTGCCGCCTGCGGGAAGAAGCCGTGGTGCGCGTCCCCGGCCTCCTTTGTTTCCACGAGAAGCTACGAGCAATGCAAGGTGGACGTTGCCTACTCCCGGACCAATGTGAAGATCATCGGAATTTCCGGCGGTGTCAGCTACGGAGCCCTCGGCATGAGCCATCATTCCGCCCAGGACATTGCGGCGATGAGCGCCATTCCGGGCATGCGGGTTTATCTGCCCTCGGACCGGCATCAGACAAGACATCTGGTGGAGGCGCTGCTCGGGGACCGGCAGGGCGCTTACATCCGGGTGGGGAGAAACCCCGTGGAAGACATTTACACAGAGGAGGACTGCCCCTTTGAAATGAACAAGGCAACGGTCCTGTGTGAAGGCGAGGATGTTCTGCTCGTTGCCTGCGGGGAAATGGTCCGCCCGTGCAGGGAGGCCGCAGAGCTGCTGAAAGAACAGGGGATTACAGCGACGGTGCTGGATATGTATTGCGTAAAGCCGCTGGACCGCGATGCCGTCATCCGGTACGCATCCGGAGCAAGGCTGGTGGTTTCGGCGGAGGAACATGCGCCCTTCGGCGGCTTGGGGAGCATGGTGGCGCAGGTTGTCGGTGAAGCCTGCCCGAGGCGGTGCGTTACGCTCTCGCTGCCGGATGAACCGGTGATCACCGGCACCTCTGCGGAAGTATTCCGTTACTATGGCTTGACGGGCGAAGGCATCGCCGAAAGGGTGAGCGGGCTTTTGAAATGAAACAATACATTTTGGCAATCGATCAATCCACCCAGGGCACCAAGGGTCTTCTGTTCGACCGGGAGGGCGTGCTGAGAGCGCGGGCGGACCTTGCCCATGAGCAGATCGTGAATGAGCGCGGCTGGGTAGAGCATGACCCGCGGGAGATTTTGCGCAACACATTGGCGGTATGCCGGAAGGTGACGGAAAAGGCGGGCATAGACAAAACGGAGATTGCGGCCATGGCGATCTCCAACCAGCGGGAAACCTCCATGATGTGGAACCGCACAACGGGGGAGCCGGTTTACAATGCAATTGTCTGGCAATGCGGGAGAGCCGCGGCAATCTGTGAGCGCCCGGAAATTGCAAGCCGCGCGGACGACATCCGGCTGCGCACCGGCATTCCGCTCTCGCCCTATTTCCCCGCGGCCAAGCTGTGCTGGCTGATGGAGAACGTGCCGGAGGCGCGCAAGCTGGCCGGGGAGGGGGATTTATGCTGCGGCACCATGGATGCCTGGCTGGTTTACAGCCTGACAAGGGAGCACAGCTTCCGGACGGATTACTCCAACGCATCGCGCACGCAGCTCTTTGATATCACGCAGCTGAAATGGGATGCGTCCATCTGTGCGCTGTTCGGCATTCCGGCGGAGTCTCTGCCGGAGGTCTGTATGTCGGACGCATTGTTTGGCCACACCACGCTGGGCGGGTGGCTTGAGGAGGAGATTCCCGTTCACGGCGTACTCGGCGACAGCCACGGCGCGCTGTTCGGCCAGAACTGCCGGACGCCGGGGCGCGTGAAGGCGACCTATGGGACGGGCTCTTCCGTGATGATGAACATCGGGACGAAGCCGCGGTTCTCGGACAAGGGACTGGTGACGAGCCTTGCCTGGGGGCGGAACGGGACGGTGGAGTATGTCTATGAGGGGAACCTGAATTATACCGGGGCGGTCATAACCTGGCTGAAAAAGGAGGTTGGCCTGATTGCGGATGACATGGAGGCAACGGTGCTCGCCCGGGCGGCCAATCCGCAGGACGTCACCTATTTTGTCCCTGCGTTTACGGGCCTTGGCGCGCCCTATTGGGACAGCCGGGCAACGGGAATGTTCACGGGGATCACACGCATCACCGGCCGCGCGGAGCTGGTGAAGGCCGGGCTTGAGTGCATCGCATATCAGATTACGGATCTTTTGAGGCTCATGAACCGGGAAACGGGGATGCAGATTGAGACCTTGATGGCGGACGGCGGCCCGACGGCCAGCGATTACCTCATGCAGCTGCAAAGCGATCTGACCGGTGCAAGGGTCGGGGTTCCGGAGCTGCAGGAGCTCTCTGGCATGGGGGCGGCCTATGCCGCGGGCATCGCGATCGGTTTGTACGATGAGACGCATATTTTCGATCACGTAAGCCATACGGTCTATGCGCCGGCAATGGGAGAGGAGGAGCGCACCCGGCGTTATGATGGGTGGCAGAGTGCCGTCCGGCAGGTGCTGCACAGAGCTTAGAGGTCAGGAAAATGCGGAGGAAAGCGTTTCCGCGGCGGATGCCGGGAAGGGAATGCAGAAGGAGAACCGGAGCTGAAGAATCCTGACATTATGTGAATAATAACGACAAAAACGCGCAATACCATGAAAAAATAAGACAAAATATATAAAAGCTCTCACTGCCGCAGAAATTCCGGGCGCGATATAAATAGAGCATCGAAACTTTCCATCACTTCAAGGGGAATGAGCGGAGGAAGAGACCATGAAGAAGAAAATGTTGGCATTGACGATGGGCTTTACCATGGCGGTCGGCGCGCTTACCGCCTGCGGCAGCAGCTCGGCAGCAGACACCGCTTCGGCAGGGACAGAGGCGGCAGAGGAGACATCGGAGGAGACAGCTGCTGTGCAGACGGGGGAGGCACCGGAGGAGTCCAGACCGATCACCATTCTGTCGATGTGGCCGGAGGACGATGGGGAAACGACCGCCAACGGCGCCATTATCACGGCAATGTGTGAGAAATACAAGGAAGAGGTGGATCCGAATTTCTCATGGGAATACGAATATGTGAGCTCCGACAACCTGCGCACCAAGGTGCAGACGCTGGCGGCCTCCAATGATCTTCCGGATATTTTTGCATATGACGCCGGAACACCGCTGGTGGATCTGATCGATGCCGGACTGGTTCTGGACATCACACAGGCGCTGGAGGATATGGATGTTTATGATGCACTGGACAACGGCGCGACGACCTATCTGGCAGCGCTGACCGGGACGGATCACATCTATGACCTTCCTCTTGGACTGAACATCGAGGGCTTCTGGTACAACAAGGAGCTCTTCGCAAAGGCGGGAATCGACGAGGCGCCGACGACCTGGGAGGAAATGCTGGCCGATGCGGATAAGCTTCTGGCAGCGGGAATTCAGCCCTTTGCAACCGGTGCGGCGGACATGTGGCCGACGACCAGACTGATTCATGCATATGCAATCCGCGAGATGGGGAGTGACTGCATGAACAAGGCGGCAGACGGAGAGCTGGCCTACAACAGCGAGGGCTTCATCAAGGCAGCACAGATGATCCAGGATATGAATCTGGCGGGATATTTCGGAGAAGGCGCAACAACGGTGGATCAGAATACGGCGGCGGATATGCTGCTGTCCGGTCAGACGGCGATCATCTATAACGGCAGCTGGTATACCTCCTCACTGAATGCAGACACGAACCCGGCCGGAGAAGACGGCATCGGCTTTTTCAGTGTTCCCACGGTGGAAGGCGGAGTTGGCACCATTACAGAGTATCCGATGAACTGCGGCACGATTCTCTGCCTGAATTCGAAGACCTATGATGCAACGATGGCTTCCTTCCTGAAGTATTTTGTATCCAATGTCGGCGATTACTCGATGTCCAACTTCGGCGCATTGAAGGGATATGTGGTGGATGAGACCGTCTCTGCGGATATGCCGTCTTACACCAAGATGATTGCAGAGGAAATGAATAAGGTTACGGGTACCGGCAACTGGTTTGAAGCATTGATGACGAGTGAGCTCTCTGCCATGGCGCAGCAGAACGTACAGTCTCTGATGAACGGAGATATGACGGCAGAAGAGTATTGCGAGCAGCTGGAGGAGTGCTATCAGGAGACCAAGTAAGTGAGTAGGCGCAGGCGGCTCCGGGGGAAGCCGCCTGCGTTTTTGGTCTTACGGTATCTCGGAAAGTGAGGGAAGCTGCAATGAAAAAAGTTCTGCAAAACAAGAAAGCTGTGGCGCTTTATGTGCTGCCGGGTCTGATCCTTTATACCTGCTTTTTGATCGTTCCCGTGATCTGGTCCTTCTACTATACTTTTTTTAACGGGAGTCCGGGCATCAAGTGGGAATTCTGCGGATTTGACAATTATGCCAGACTGATTTCGGACAAGCAGTTTCATCAGGCCTTTGTGGTGAACTGCAAGTACATTGTCATTGTGATGGCGGGCCAGATCCTTCTGGGGCTGGCACTGGCACTGATGTTCCATTTCTGGTTGCGGCATTTCAAATCTCTGGTTCGAACCATTGTATTCTTTCCGGTGGTTCTGCCGGTGGTGGCAGTTGCACAGCTGTTCATCAAGATCTACGAAATTCAGCCCTACTACGGCCTGCTGAACAGTGTGCTCAAGGGACTGGGCCTCCAGCAGCTGGTGCAGCCGTGGATCGGGCAGAGCAGCACGGCACTCGGCTCGCTGTGCGTGATGGACATCTGGACGTCCATCGGCTTCTACGCGGTTATTTTCTACGGGGCGCTGCTGGACGTTTCACAGGACGTTGTGGAGGCGGCGCGGATTGACGGGGCCAGATCCTTTCAGATGCTGCGGTACATTCTCCTGCCCCTGATCCGGCCGATTATGATCGTCTGCATGGTTTTCAGCTTCACGGGGACGGTGAAGATGTTCGAATCGGCCCTGACGCTGACGGGCGGCGGACCCAGCGGAGCCACCAACTCACTTTCACTGTACATGTACAATACCGCCTTCACCTACAGCAAGGTCGGCTATGCCAGTGTAATTGCGATCATTGTCTTCCTGATCTGTGTGGCAGGATCCTTCCTGATCCGACATCTGGATAGGGATGTGACGGCATGAAGAGGGGAGGAGAATGTATGCATTCCAACAATGCTTATCGTCTCAGGAAAAAGATCGGCAGATTCTTCCAGGCGCTGATCATCCTGTTGATTGTGATCATCGATATCTATCCGCTGTTTTTCATGGTAACGGCTTCCCTGAAGGAGCCGTCGGAGTTTGTCACAAAGCCGGCCTATGCGCTGAACAGCGGTTTTTATTTCCAGAATTATATAGACGCCTGGACCAAGGGCAGCATGGCCCTGTTCTTTCGCAACAGTCTGATCAATACCTGTGTTTCCCTGGTCTTCATCCTTGCCATCAGCGTGTCGATGTCCTTTGCGCTGGTTAAAATGGATTGGAAGCTGCGCGGGCTGGTGGACAAATACATCGCCTTCGGCATCATGGTTCCGTTCACAACGGCGATGATGCCCCTGTTCCAGATCTTCAGCAAGATGAATCTGATCAACACCAGGACCTGCCTGATCCTGATTTACATCTCCACTTCGATTTCCTTCTCGGTCTTTCTGACGAGCGGATACATGCGGTCATTGTCGGATGATATTCTGGAGGCTGCGGTGATTGACGGATGCGGAATTCACGGATTGCTGTTCCGCATTATCATCCCGCTGATCAAAAATGCCATCATTACCAATCTGGTCATCCAGTTCTTCTTCAAATGGAACGACCTGATGGCCGCCATGACCTTTGTGAGCAGCAAGAGACTCAAAACCGTTCAGACGGGACTGTTGTATTTCTCGGATGAATTCGGTTCGAAGAACTGGGGAGCTATTTTTGCATCGGTGTCCATCTGCGTCATTCCCATGCTCGTCATGTATCTGTTCCTGAACCGGAGCGTGATCGAAGGAATGACCGTCGGGGCATCAAAGGGGTGAGAACATGAAAACAGCTGCGGAATACAGAGAATATGAGCGGAGCATACGGGAGTATATCGTCGGCAACATTCCGAAGGCCCTCAAGGAGCCGCATTCGTTCATTCATTATCCGTTTATCGATCCGGGATCGGTCTACGACGGCAATGTGTGGGATTGGGATACCTTCTGGGTGACCTACGGCCTGCTGCATATGCCGGAGGATTTTCCGGAGGACTTCCGGGAGAAGATCGCCACGCACGCCAAGGGAAATGTCCTGAATTTTCTGGATCATCAGCTGGAGGACGGCTACATTCCGATGATGATCGAGGTTGCGGACTGGCCGGAGCCGTATCTGAACATGCGTCACAAGGAAGGCGTGCTGATGAATATGCATAAGCCCTTTCTGTGCCAGCAGATTCGTCTGATCAGCTCCTGCATCGGAGATTATCAATGGATCGCGCCGTACATTCCGCAGCTTCGGAAATATTTTGACTGCTATCGCCGGAATTACTACATGGAGGACAAGGGCCTCTATGTATGGTGCGATGACATCATGATCGGTATGGACAACGATCCGGCAAGCTTTGGAAGACCCAAATTTTCAACGGCCAACATCTATCTGAACAGCTTTATGACAGAGGAGCTCCGGAGCATGGCGGATATTCTGCGGGCGCTGGATCTGCCGGGAGCGGAGGACTATGAGGAGGAAAGAAGGGCGTTGATCGTGTCCGTGCAGGAGGAGTGCTGGGACAGGAGGGACCGGTTCTTCTATTCCGTAGATGTGGACATCAAGACGCGGCCATATGACTGGTTTCATCAGGGACTGGGCGTTTTCTGGAAAACACTCCCCATCAAAATCATGACATGGTCCGGTTTTATTCCTTTGTGGGCGGGCTTTGCCGCACCGGAACAGGCACAGGCCATGGCGGAGCATTACCGGGATGAGGAGCTGTTCCATTCGGGCTACGGCATCACAACGCTGGCGAAGGATGAGAAAATGTTCAATCTGGAGGCGACCAACAATCCGTCCAACTGGCTGGGAGGAATCTGGCTGGTGGCCAATTACGTGGTGTTCCGCGGATTGTTGAATTACGGCTTTGACGAAGAGGCAAAGGAGCTGTGCCGCAATACGCTGGAGCTGCTGGGGGAGGATCTGAAGGAAACAGGGTGCATGCATGAATATTACGATCCCTTTACCGGCAAACCGGTCATGAACGGAGGCTTCATCAACTGGAATATCCTGGCGTTGACCATGGTCGGTGATCTGCAGGAGAGGGGAATGGAATATTGACCGCGTGCAGAAGGGGTGCGCGGTCCGAAACGATACACGAACGGGATCACATGGAGGGGGAAACGATGGCAGAGAAAATGAGGGCCTGTGCATTGGTGGGCAAGAAGCAGCTGCAATGGATCGAGAAGGACATTCCGCTGCCCCGGAAGGGCGAGCTGCAGATCCGGCTGGAATATGTGGGCGTATGCGGATCGGATTTGCATTTCTATGAGGAGGGAAGGCTCGCCAACTGGACATTGAACGGACCGCTGGTGCTGGGACATGAGCCCGGGGGCGTGGTGACGCAGATCGGTGAGGGCGTGGAAGGCTTCTCGATCGGCGACCGGGTGGCGCTGGAGCCGGGCGTGCCGTGCGGCGAATGCAAGGAGTGCCGGGAGGGGCACTACAATCTTTGCAGGAAGGTTCGCTTTATGGCAATTCCGGGAGAAAAGGACGGTGTCTTTTCGGAATATTGTGTTCATGAGGCGAGCATGTGCTTTAAGCTGCCGGAGAATGTGAGCACGATGGAGGGCGGCTTGATGGAGCCCTTGAGTGTCGGCCTGCATGCGACGGAGCTCTCAAATGCCAAAATCGGGGAATCGGCAATCATTCTGGGAAGCGGCTGCATCGGGCTGTGCACCCTGCTGTCCTTAAAGGCAAGAGGCGTGAGTGAGATCTACGTTTCCGATGTGTTGCAAAAGCGTCTGGATAAGGCGGCGGAGCTGGGGGCAACGAGAGTTTTCAATGCGGCGAAGGGCGAGAGCATCGAAGATTTTGTCAGAACGCTGCCGGACGGCGGCGTGGATCAGGTTTACGAATGTGCGGGGAACCGCATTACAACGCTGCAGACCTGCCGGCTGATCAAGCGAGCCGGAAAGGTGACGCTGGTGGGGGTGTCGCCCGAGCCGGTTCTGGAGCTGGATATCGCCACGCTGAATGCGATGGAGGGAACGATTTATTCCGTATACCGGTACCGCAATCTGTATCCGAAGGCCATTGCGGCAGTCGCCTCCGGCGCAATACCGGTTGCAAAGATCGTCTCCCATACGTTTGATTTCAAGGATTGCATGGAGGCAATCGAGTACAGTCAGGAGCACAAAGAGGACGTTATCAAATCCGTGGTTCGCATGTAATCGGCGACTGCAGGAATTACAGAACACCGTCAGACGGCCGGTTTCCGCGGGGGAATCGACCGTTTGACGGCATTGGTTTGGGAGAGAGAAGATGATCGAAGTCATCCGTACGACGGTGGAATATGAAGAGAATCCGGTGGGAATTCCGAAGAATCCGGCCTTCTCATGGGAAATCGCAGGAGATCATGACGCCATCCATCAGCAGTCCTACGAGATCCGGATTGCCGAGGATGCGGGATTTGAGCACATTGTTTTCCGGAAGGAGGAAGAGACACCCCGGTCGGTTCACGTTCTTTTCCCGGAGTGGGAGATGAAATCCCTGACCAGGTATTATTGGCAGGTTGCGGTGAAGACAACCGGCAATGAGGTGAGTCCCTTTTCCGAAACGGCATCCTTTGTCACGGCACTTCTTACGACAGAGGAATGGCAGGCGAAGATGATCAGCGCGGAGACACCGGAGGATGCCGGCAATTCCAAGGGAACCTATGTGCGCAGGGAATTCCGCGTGGAAAAGCGGGTGAAGGCGGCCTACCTTTGCACAACGGCGTACGGTCTGTACCAGGCCTATCTGGACGGCGTCAAGGTGGGAGAGGATGAGCTGACGCCGGGGTGGACGAGCTACCACAGGCACCTGACCTACCAGACCTATGATGTGACAGAGCAGCTGCAAAGACCCGGCGACGGGCGGCATTGTCTCGGCGCGATGCTGGGAGCAGGCTATTACAAGGGGAAGATGGGCTTTCTCGGTCTGCGGTGCAATTACGGAGCGCAGACGGGATTTCTGGCACAGCTGACGATCCTTTATGAGGACGGGACAAGGCAGATCCTTGCATCGGACGAAACGTGGCTGGGGGCGGACAGCCCGGTACGGTTTGCCGAGATTTACGACGGCGAAATTTACGATGCGAGAGAGGAGATCGAAGGCTGGTGCAGCGCCGGTCTTGATACGGCAGAAAAATGGCATGCGGTAGAGACGCTGCCCCTTGATGCGAGCACATTGACGTCGCAGTTCGGTTCGAAGGTGGGAGAGCAGGAAAGGCTCCCGGTACGGGACATCTTCACGACACCGGAAGGAGATACCGTGATCGATTTCGGGCAGAATCATGCGGGCTGGATTCATATCAATGTCCGCAATGCCCGGCCGGGGGATGTTGTGGAGCTGGACTGCTTTGAAGCACTGGATGCGGCAGGCAACGTGTATACGGAAAACCTGCGTACCGCGAAGAATCGCTTTATCTACATCTGCCGGGGCGCGGAAGCGGAGTCCTATCACCCGCACTTTACCTATCAGGGCTACCGATATGCAAAGGTGGCATCCTGGGCCGGCGATGCGCTGACGGCATCGGATGTCTGTGCCTATGCCGTATATTCGAGGATGCGGCAGACCGGAACCTTTACCTGTTCGAATCCGGATCTGAATCAGCTCTGGAGCAACATCACCTGGAGCCTGCGCAGCAATTTCGTGGATATCCCGACGGATTGCCCGCAAAGGGATGAGCGCCTTGGATGGACGGGCGATGCACAGATTTTCTGTCCTACCGCCAGCTTTATCCGCGGAACCTATCTTTTCTATGAAAAGTGGCTGCGGGATGTGGCCTGTGATCAGACACAGGAGGGCGGCGTGCCGCACGTGGTTCCGGACATCATCACGCCCAACATCGACCGGGTGGAGGACTGGCTCTGCAGTCAGGGAACGCACTCTGCGGCGGCCTGGGCGGATGTGGCGGTGCTGAATCCGTGGAATCTGTATCTGATCTACGGCGATGAGAGGATCCTCGCAGAGCAATACGAGAGCATGAAGAAATGGATTCAGTTCATGGAGCGGCACGCAGAGGGCATCATCTGGAACTACCGGCTTCAATTCGGCGACTGGGTCGCCTTGGATGCGGAGGAGGGGAGCTACTTCGGCGCGACACCGAACGATCTGACGTGTACGGCATATTATGCCTATTCGACGGGAATTTTCGCCAAAATCGCGGCAATTCTCGGGAAGAGCGAAGATGCGGCATATTATGGTGCACTGGAGCAAAGGATCAAAAAAGGCTTTGGGGAAAGGTTCTTCGATCCTTCCACCGGCGGGATGACGGTGCAGACGCAGACGGCACATATCATTGCCCTGCATTTTGGTCTGACGCCGGAGGAATATAAGGAGCAGACGGTAAGAGAACTGACGGAGCTGCTGGCAAAGGAGGACGGGCATCTGGTTACCGGCTTTGTGGGGACGCCGTATTTTACGCATGCATTGAGCGAGAACGGGCACGTAAAGGAGGCATACGAGCTGCTGCTGAAGGAGGATTTCCCGTCGTGGCTTTACCAGGTCAAGGCAGGCGCCACCACCATCTGGGAGCATTGGGACGGGCAGAAACCGGACGGGAGCATGTGGAGTGCGGATATGAACTCCTTCAATCACTATGCCTACGGCTCCATCGGCGAGTGGCTGATCCGGGCGGTGGCAGGAATCCGGTGCGATGAGGAGAGACCCGGATACCGGCACGTGAATCTGATGCCGCAGCCGGGCGGTGGGCTGACGGCGGCGGAAGGCGTATTCCAATCGGTATACGGAGAGATCCGATGCGGCTGGAAATCCGATCCGGACAGGGTACAGATTCACATAGAGCTTCCCGCCAACACCACAGGAACGTTGCATTGGGAAGGAAAGGTGATCGAGATCGAGAACGGGAAAAGAGATTTCGTATTTGACGGAAAGGGGGAAGAGGCATGAAGGTAGGTGTTGTTTACACGAGCACAACGCCGGAGCTGATAGCCTGCGTCAACGAGCAGCTTCGGAAGAATCTCACCGATGCGGCGGAGATTATGAATTATCAGGATCCTTCGATTCTGTCGGAGGTGAGGGAGCATGGATACGTTACGACGGCACCGGCCGCAAGGCTTGTCGGAATGTACATGCAGGCGGCAGCCGACGGCGCGGATGCAATCCTGAATTGCTGCTCCTCGGTAGGTGAGGTGGCGGATGCGGCGCAGGACATTGCCGGATACATCGGCGTTCCGATTGTCCGCATCGACGAGGAAATGTGCAAAGAGGCGGTGCGTCTTGGCGGGAGAATTGCGGTGCTGGCAACACTTCCGACAACCCTCGTGCCGACGAAGAATACGATCCTCCGTGTGGCGAGGGAGATGAATCGAAGGGTCGAGCTGATCGATGGTCTGGTGGATGCATTTGGCGCAGATCCGAATCAATTCAAAGCGCTCCTTTGCGAAAAGGCGGCGGAATTGTCCGGAAGTGCGGATGTGATTCTGCTGTGCCAGGGGTCGATGGCCTACGCAGAGGAGAGCATACATGCGCGCACAGGCCTGCCGGTTCTTTCCAGCCCGCGCTTCGGTGCAAAGGCATTGGCGGCGGCATTGAAGGCGAAGGGAATGTAAAGATACTGCCGGAGAGCGGAGACGGGGGGGAGCCGTGCTGACAGATACCAGAAAATCACCCAATGCCAGGGTATATCCCCTGGACGGAATGAAAGTGAAATGGACCGGAGGCCTGTGGAAGGAGCGGTTCGATACGTGCGCCGCGGCAACGGTGCCGCAGCTGCAGCATATGTTCGAGAGCAAGGACATCAGCCATGTTGTCGAGAATTTCAAGATCTGCGCGGGGGAGGCCGAGGGGGAATTCGACGGCACGGTCTTTGGCGACGGAGATTTCTATAAATGGATGGAGGCAGCGATCTGCATTGCCTATCAGAACGGCAACGAAGAGCTGCAGCAGCAGATTGAGGATTATGTCGCGCTGATCGGAAGGGCGCAGCTGCCCGACGGATATTTGTCCACCAAGCAGATCATCGGTGAGCGAAACGGCAACGGCACAGCCAGAATGGGCGACATCAATGATTTTGAGGTTTACAATTTCGGCCACATGTTCACGGCGGCCTGTGTGCACAAGAGGGTCACGGGGAGGGATAACTTCCTGCAGATCGCTGCCGGAACCGCCGATTACCCGGAGCATCTCTACGATGAGGCGGAGCGTACGGGGGAGATTCAGACCGCGGTGTGTCCCTCCCATTATATGGGACTGGTGGAAATGTACCGCACAACGGGTGAGGAGCGTTATCTGACCCTGGCCAGGCGTGCCGTCGCGCTGCGCGATGGCGTGAAGAACGGTCTGGATGACAATCAGGACCGGATTCCGCTGAAAAAGCACGAGAAGATCATCGGACATGCGGTGAGGGCCAACTATCTTTATGCAGGCGTGGCAGATCTTTGCATGGAGGAAGAGGATGCGGAATACCGGGCGGTGCTCGAGAGGGTCTGGAGAAATCTGATCGACAAGAAAATATACATCACCGGAGGGTGCGGCGCACTTTATAACGGCGCATCTCCCTACGGAAATTTCTTTGTACATCAGATCGTGCACCAGGCCTATGGGTATGAGTATCAGCTGCCCAACATCACCGCATACAACGAGACCTGCGCTTCGCTGGGAGGAGTGTTCTGGGCATATCGTATGTTTCAGCTGGATCCGAAGGCGGAATATTTTGACGTGCTGGAGCGAATGATGCTGAATACCAATCTGGCGGCTCTCAGTCTGGACGGCAAACGGTTTTTCTATGAAAACATGCTGCGCAGGACACGGAAGCTGGATTTCCAAATGATATGGCCGCTGAAAAGGAGCGAGTACATTCTGAGCTATTGCTGTCCGCCGAATCTCGCCAGAACCATCGCGCAGTCCACGGAATATGCCTATATGCTCGCAAAGGACAGCGTCTGGACCGGCCTGTACGGCGCGAGCAGGGCGAGGGTGGAACTGGAAAACGGCGCCTCCTTCACGCTGGTGCAGGAAACGGACTATCCGTTTGACGGCAGGATTCGCTTTTCGGCAGAGTGCGTTCGGGAGGATCGGCCGATGCACCTGCGGCTGCGGATTCCCGCATGGGCAAGGGAGGGGAGTCTTGCGGTGAACGGGAGGGAGCGGCGGCTTTCGGGGAAGGAGAGCGGCAGCTACATCGACGTGGCCGTTGACAGCATAAGGGAGCTGAACGTGGTGCTGAATCTGGACATGAAGGTTCGCTACACGATCGCCAACCCTATGGTGGAGGAGAACACGGGGCAGGCAGCGGTGGAACGCGGCCCCTTGGTCTATTGCTGTGAAGGGGCGGACGCCGAGGGAGAGACGCTGGATGATGTTTATCTGGATCCGGATGCGGCGGTTGTGCCGGTGCAGACGAAGATTCAGGGCCGAACGGTCACGGCACTGGAAGCGGAGGAATATGTGCTGGATCGCGGTGAGTATGACCGGGAAGCACTGTACCAGACCCTGTCGCATCCGAGGATGACCCGGAAACGTCTGCGGCTGATTCCCTATTATGCCTGGGACAACCGGGAATACGGGGAAATGCGTATCTGGTTTCCGGTCTGCTGCCGCATATAAGCGGAGA
>CAVAUJ010000053.1:2247-17581 GCA_963591995.1 Succinivibrio sp. | reverse complement strand
GTTTTCCGGGGCCTATGTTTTGACTATTTCGGGACATTTTCATTTGTGCTTGACAATTGTTTTTTGGTAAAGATTTGGTATCCGCCCCCCGGTCTCTTGGCGGGCGGCTGTACCGTAATGCCTTTACCATCTCACACGCCAGCGTTCGGAATATTCTCCCCCGGCATTCTGTGCCCGTTTCTCTGCGTCCGGCATGCTCTTTGGTTCTCCCGGTTCGCTTGCCGCGCTCCTCTTCTGTCTCCGGCGAAGCTCTCTTTGGTATTCCTCCCCGTCAAGCGGCAGCTTGACCCAGTCGTGCTTCCATGCGGAGAGGTAGGCGGCATTGGCCAGGGACAGGCCGTATATTCCCTCCCTGCCGGGTGCCAGCAGCTCTGTCCCCTCACGAACGGCCCGGCTGAAATCATTCAGAATGCCCAGATGTCCGCTTTCGGGACCGTGCTGCTCCACCTCCACCTTCCGCAGGGCACATTGCGGCATGCATTCCGGCGAGGTTGCCGTGATCACGCGCAGGTCCTCTTCCAGGAGCTCCATCGTCAGTCTCCCGTTCTCGATCACGGCCTTTCCGCGCGTTCCGGAGAGCTCCAGCCGGTTCGTCCCCGGGTATTCGCCCGTAGACGTCAGGAACACCGCCGTTGCTCCGTTCGCATATTCCGCATAGATCGCCGCCTCATCCTCCACCTCGATATCATGAAAGTGCGCCGTCCTGCAATGTGCGATCAGTCTTTCCGGCATTCCCGTAATCCATTGCCAGATATCCAGATTGTGCGGGCATTGGTTCATCAGGACCCCGCCGCCCTCTCCGGACCACGTGGCTCTCCATGTGCCGGAGTCATAATAGGCCTGGGTCCGGTACCAGTTGGAGATCGTCCAGGTAAGGCGGACCAGCTCTCCCAGCTCGCCCTCCCGAAAGCGTCTGCGCAGCTCGGCGAACAGCGGATTGGTTCTCTGGTTGTACATGATGCCGAAAACACCGCTGCTCCCGGCTGCCGTGCGGTTGAGCTCCCGCGCAGCATCGACGTCAATGCCGACCGGCTTCTCTGTCAGAACATGGAGCCCCGCCCGCAGCGCATCGGCCGCGATCCGGGGATGCAAGGGATGCGGCGTCGCGATGAGAACGGCATCCACGCGGCCGGATGCGAGCAGCTCCGGATACTCCGCATAACGCTCCACCTCCTCTCCCAGCTGCGCGGCTGCCCAGCCAAGACGCAGCGGATCGATATCACAGACGGCTGCGAGCACCATCCCCTCCACACGTCCCCTGTGAATTTGCATTGCGTGCGCCGATCCCATATTGCCGATTCCGATGACCCCCATTCGGATCCTGTCCATAGCCTTCTCCCTGCGCTGTTATTGCGCTGTTATTGCACTGCCTCGACCTTGATCTCCTCCTCGGAAAGGCTCTCCAGCGACTTCCCCTTTTGGTAGAAGTGAATGGCGTGCTGCCGGATGCCGTCTCCGCCGTAATAGACATCCTCCTGCGGAATCGGAAGCCTCACAAACGAATCGGTAAAGCCGGCCTTGTAGATCGCCGTGATCAGCTCCACCGTCCGTTTTCCGTCAATTCCGGTGATCAGCGGCCTCGTTCCCGTCTCCAGTGCCCGCAGCACATCGTCGATCTCTCCCGTGTGTCCGACGTACTCCAGATCCGGAATGGCCCGGTATGCCTTCTCCAGCTCCTCCAGCAGCTCCGCATTGCCGCCGTCCTTCGGGAAGCCGTTGGCCATAGATACCTCCGCCTTCGGATTCCAGGGTGCAGAAAGCTTCGCATCCGCGCATTGCACCACGATGCTCTGTTCTTCTCCGTGGTGGATTACCGAGCTCGTCACACCGGCAAGGCTCCCGTTTCCGTATTTCATGATGGCCTCTGAGAGGTCCTCCACCTCGGAGTTATCGTGCATTACATTCGTCAGGAGGCTCGTCACCTTCTCCGGGAGTCCTCCCTCCAGCCAGTTCAGCAGATCAATGTGATGTACGGCATGGTTGAGTGTCGGTCCGCCGCACTCCTTCTCCCAGGTCCCGCGCCACCACAGGTCGTAATAGCAATGTCCTCTCCACCAGTCGGAGTTGATCTGAACGGAGCAGATCTTTCCGGCGAGGCCGCTGTCCAGCAGTTTTTTCAGCTTCCAATAGGGATTCGTGAAGCGGTTCTGTGCGACCTGGCCCAGCACCACCCCGTTCTCCTTCTCGGCCCGGAGCATGGCATCGCACTCCTCCAGACTCGAGGCCATCGGCTTCTCGCACAGCACATTGCATCCCGCCTCCATGGCATGAATGGCAACCTCGGCATGTGCAAACGGCGGCGTGCACACGTGCACCAGATCAATCGGAAGCCCGGATTCGAGCATTTCCCGATGATCCTCAAAAACCGCGCAGTCCAGCGAAAACTGCTCCTTCATCTTCTGTGCCTTGCCCGGAACGATATCGCACAGCGCCACGATCCTGCAGCGCTCCGGAAAGGTCAGCAGTCCCTTGATATGAGCGGGTGCAATTCCGCCGGTTCCGACAATTGCCGCGTTGATCATCCGTGTACCCTCCTTGCCTGCTGTTCGGCGCGCACGCACAGCTCGGCCGCCTTAAAGCAATGTTCCTGTGTCATCGCATTTTCCGTGCGGTTGATGCAGTCCAGAATCAGCTGTCCGAAGAAGGGATAACCCACCTTTCCGTCCACCTCGAAGTGCTGTTCCCCGTCCTTGTTGACCAGGAATACATGTCCGCCGGTTTGCTGCGTCGCCACATTGACGTATTTGCGCAGCTCGATATAGCCCTCCGTTCCGATGATGAAGGTCCTGCCGTCGCCCCAGGTTGAAAGGCCGTCCGGCGTAAACCAGTCCACACGGAAATGCTGCGTGGCCCCGTTGTCGCCTAAGAGCACCGCATCCCCCAGATCCTCCAGCTCCGGATATTCCGGATGGTTGTAATTGCCCACCTCGCTGTATTGCACGGTCGCATCCTTGCAGCCGCAATAGAACAGGAACTGTTCGATCTGATGGCTTCCGATGTCGCAGAGGATGCCGCCGTACTGCTCCTTTTTCCAGAACCAGTCCGGCCTTGACGCGGGCACTCCGATCCGGTGCGGGCCAAAGCCGTCGATGTGAATCGGCGTGCCGATGGCTCCCTGCTCGATCAGGTATCCCGCATAGACTGCGGCTTCTACATGTATGCGCTCGCTGTAGTAGCACATGTACTTGCGTCCGGTGCGCCGGACCGTTTCCTTTGCCTGTGCCAGCTGCTCCAGCGAGGTAAGGGGGGCCTTATCGGTGAAATAATCCTTTCCCGCCGCCATTACGCGCAGCCCGAGCGCGCAGCGAAGGCTCGTGACCGCCGCTCCGCAAACCAGCTTTACCTCCGGATCCGAGAGAATTTCCTCCTCACAGGAGGCTGCCTTTACCCCCGGGTACGTCCTCAGGAACTGCTCCACCTTGGCAGGATCCGGATCGTAGACCCATTTCAGTGTCGCTCCTGCCTCCTGCAGCCCGTTGCACATTCCGTAGATATGTCCGTGATCCAACGCGATGGCCGCGATCACGAATTCCCCCGGCTTCACCACGGGCTCCGGCTTTCCGACCGGTGCATAATTCATGCCATCCTTCTTCTCCACAGCTTTGCTCCTCCTTGCCTCTTTCCGGGCGATCCCGGTACATCGATTTTTAAATAACCGGTCGCCGCTCCAATCCGAAATCATCTGTCCCTCCGCTCCTTCGGTCCGTTCGCGCCGCCGTGATGCAGCCCGTATTCCGTTCCTTCGGAGCACAGCTTCATGGTAGCACCCGCCCCAATGAGCAAATACACCAAGTCATTCTGTTTTTATTGCGTTTCCAAACTTTCCACCTGTATAATGAGCACAGAAGCCATTCCTTTTCCGCACCCGTGTTCGTCATTCCAACGAAAACCATGCCTAAGAACAACAAGCTCCCCTATCATCTGGCTCTGGCCACCGAGGACAGTGATTTCGTCTGCTCCTGCAAGGACACACCGATCCCCGCAGAGCCGTATCTTCACAACCACGACGGATATGAGATCTATCTGTTCCTCTCCGGTGAGATCCGGCTGAATTTTGAGAACGAAAGCCGCCGCATGGAACGCGGGGATCTGGTCCTGATCCCGCCCTATGTCTTCCACTATGCAATGCCGCTGGGCGATAGCACCTACAGCCGCATTGTCATCAACATTCTGGACTCCTACATGCAGCGAAGGGGGCCGGAGTATGCCCACTTTACCGACTGCTTCTATCAGGCGGATTCCTCCCGGATCAATGTACTCCGCCTGCAGGAAGAGCAGATGGACCGCTTTTGCAGCTGTGCCGCGTCCCTCGAGCAGACATTGCAGGAATCTCCTTCGGTCTATGGGCGCAATTTCATGGCAGAGGCTCTTCTGACCGTTCTCCTCGTCCTCATCGGGCGGGCGGCCGATGCCTCTCCCCGGCTGCAGTCCCGGCAGGCGCCGCCCCCGGCGGTTGCGGCCACGTTCCGCTGCATCGACGATCACCTTGCGGAGGACCTTTCGCTCGAGGACATCGCCGCCCAGGTGCATTTGCATCCGGTGTATCTGACGAGAATTTTCAAGGCCTATACCGGCATCCCGATCCGGCAATACCTCATCGAAAAGCGGCTTTCCTATGCCAAACAGCTGCTCCGCGAGGGAAAGCCGCCCATGGATGTATGCTTCCTGTGCGGATTCAACAACTATTCGAATTTTTCACGCACCTTTTCCAGGCACCTCAAGCTCTCGCCGAAGCAATATCAGATCAGCACCCGTGCCTTCTGTGCCTCCCGCGGCTGAACGCTCCGCGTAACAGATCTCCCCGGGGAAGCGTATATGTATCTATTCAGCACCTGCCGTATTTCAACGTGAATTGACTGCTTGCAGGCAAATTCACGATTGAAATTGGCAGGCGGCCAAGGTGCTGAATCGTTACAAAAACTGTTACAATTGTGTATAACTATCACAACGGTTCTGCATCGAGTATTCAGAACGAAGGGAGGAGTTGTCATGAAAGGGAAGAAGATTGCAGCGATTCTGCTGTCCGTCGGAATGGCAGGCGCAGCGCTCACCGGCTGCAGCGGAAAGGACACCGCTGCCAAAACACAGACCGCATCCGACGACGCGGCGAACGATACGGCCGCAGCTGCGGATGCAGAGGCTGCAAATACAGAGAATACGAATACGGAAGATACGAATTCCGGAGATTCTGCCGCATCAGGCGCCGCAGAGGATGCGCAGGCAGCCACGGCAGAGGAAGCGACAGGAGATGCTGCGCAGCCGTGGACCGTCGACCGATCGCCGGATTTTCTCCGGGAGCGGACCGGTCAGACCTCCTTTGCCTCCTATGACGCGGTCATCGATCAGCTGCAGGAGGGGGAATTCTACGCCTTCTTCGGCATCGACGGCTATGACGGCGAGATTCTCGGCATCACGGACGCGGCCTATGATGCCGAGTTCCAGGGCCTGAGCGGAACGGTGACCACGGACGCCTCCTTCTATGCCGTGTCCGGGGATAAGGCCGAATGCATCGGCAGGGTTTCCACCGGGGATTCGAGCTATCCTCTCCGCAACAGCGACGGTCTCCTCTATGTCTGCAGCGAGGATTCCTACGGCGAAATGAAGGTTCAGAAGAACGACGACGGACAATACGAGTTGTACTATGTCCGCTATGCCGGCAAAACAACCGAAAACGGAGAGACCGTCTATCAGACCCTTGATCGCGCAGACGGCCCGGCCGCAGCGGAGATTCTCGGCGTGGACAGCAACGCCTCCTTCCAGGCACTCTTCACACCGTTGGAGAACATCCCGCCCGTGTCCTTCTGGGCCTACGATTCCGGCTTCGGCAGATGACTTTTCCGGGGGTGTATGTCAAAAACCTCAGCGTAGCGAGCTACGCTGAGGTTTTTTGATACGTGCAATCAGGAAAAAGGGCCGGTTCGTTCGGCCGGTTATTTAAAAATCAATGTTCCAGGCAGCGTTCGCAGGCTTCCTCGAACGCTGCCGCTCCGGCCCACAGATTGTAGGAATACCAGGAGCTGTAACGGTTTCCGTCCGAATCCTTCTGGATAACAAGTCCGTCCGAGGGACACCATCTCTCCGACAGGACGCCGTACCGGCCATATCCGGTTTCTTCCGGATAGAGCTCCAGGGTCTGCATCATCCACGCCGTGCCGTCCAGGGCGCGGTCCGTGTAATAGTCATCTCCCGTCACGCGTCCCAGATAATACAGGTCGCTGTCCACGATCATCCCCATCGGGTGAATGTGCGGATTCGACACGGAGGTTACGCTGCCGCCGCAGGAATTCCAACCGTTCAAAAGCGGCCGGTGAAGCGGTCTGGTTCGATACCCATAGCGCCAGAGGAACTCATAGTCTGCACCGTTTCGGAGAGCGGTCAGATATCGATCCTCGCCGGTGTATTCGTGCAGAAGCCTTGCACCGCGGATAAAGGCAAGATTCCCTTCCTCATCCGGCGATTTCCATGTGTCCATCGGTGTTCCGCAGCAGGTCAATGTGTCGACATACCCCGCATAATAGGAAAGTCCGGCATCGGCCGCCGCCAGATATCGTTTCTCCCCCGTCAGATGGTACAGATATGCGGCGCACGGAACGAACCAGCAGCCGGCAAACCCATTCCAGTCCGCCGCCTCTCTCCGGTCAACGCGGTAGGTATAGGCAAAAGCACCGTCGTCCCTTTGCAGTTCGATGACCGTATCCATAACCCTGCGCGCACTTTCCAGCCAGAAGGACAGATACGGTTTTTTTCGCTGCGACAGAAAGGTTATGGTCTTCAGCAGATAGTGCAGCGCGCTGCCGACGGTATAAGCGCAATGCACATCCCTGGTCAGACCAAACGCAGACCACCACCCGTTCACACGGCGCGCGCGGTCGCTTTCCGCCTGCACCTTCACATTCGCAAGCCCGGAAGATTCGTTGTGGTGATCCTCTACCGTGTCCTCATCGATCGGTGAGGTCAGGTCATAGAACAGACCGGATGCCTCATTGTATGCGCGGGTTATCTGATCGAACATTTCATATCCGGAGCGCGCCTTTCGGATGGTCTCTGCTGCCTCGTCCCCCAGAATCTCCTGCGCCAGAACCAGCGGATAGGCCAGAACACCGCCGCCCGTCCATCCGATCTCCTTCACATTTCTCCACGGATGAAGGTCCGGCTCCTTTGGCGGCAGGCAATTGCAATTGGTGTACTCCTTCGTCTCCGGATTCCAGCTGATCGCAAGGAAGCTCTCAAGGCATCCCTGCACGGCCTCCCGGAAGGTCTTCTCATACCTCGCCCGCTCATGCCGCAGAGCATATTCCTGCCGGATAACGGTGTGAAGAGCAAGGCGCGGCGACGTCTCCCCTGCCGGAACGTAGCAGATCTGTCCGCACACCTCTCCTCTCTTCACGGTCTCACGCACCGGCTCGCCCGGTGTGCGCTTGTTGACGAAGCTGACAGGGGCATTTTCGTATCCGAGGCTGATCCCGCAAAGGTCCGGAAGGGCAGCGAACACCCCGCTCGGAACGCCGCCGATGCTGTCATAGGGATCGACGGTAACCGCCAGCGTTCCCTGCCTTGTGCAGACCGCCGACACCGGCATCGCCGCCCGGTCCGCACGGAAGGACCAGAAGGGCGAACGGAAGATATCCTCCCTCTCCTGTGCTTTTCCCCTCTCCCGGTCCATCCCCTCGCTCGTTCGCCCGCAAAGGAGCGGGAACTCACCGGTCTGCACCTCCTTCTCGTTGTTGTCTCCGTAGATGCAGCACGGAATCACATGAAAAATATCCTCGCCGCCGATCACCCGTGTCGAAATCCGTGCCTGCGTCGGCGCCGCAGAATCCGCTTTCAGAACATAGGGAAGAGAATCGCCTCCGGGTGTTCCGAACGTCAGACGGACCGGTGCCTCTTCTCCTGCCTCTTTCCAGCTCTCGCCTTCCAGATATTCCAGCTTTATTTGCACTTCGGCGCCGTTTATTTCCAGGCTGTACATGATCGTTCTCCTTTCCGGCAGCCTCTCAGTTCTTCATGCCGCTCGTTGCAATGCCTTCTACGAAATACTTCTGTGCCGCAAAGAACAGCGCCATCAGCGGGACCACCGCCACGAAGGCCATGGCCATCACCTTGCCCCACTGCACAACGGATTCCGAATCCAGTGACAGACGGACCGCAAGGGAGATGGGATATTTTTTCACCGAATTGATGAAAATCAGCGAATTAAAGTAATCATTATAGGTCCAGAGAAACTGGAACAGTCCCGCGGAGAACAGCGCCGGCTTCATCAGCGGAAGGATGACCTTTGTCATGGTTGTCCAGGTGCTGCAGCCGTCAATGTAGGCCGACTCATCCAGATCTCTCGGAATGCCGCGCAGGAACTGGATCAGCATGTAGGGGAAGAAGGAGTTGCAGCACAGGATCGCCGGCGCATAAAACGGCATGTATCCGTCGATCCAGTGGAAGTTGTTGTACAAAAGGTAACGCGGAATGATGACAACGGTATTGGGCAGCATCATCATCGCCAGAAGCAGGGTGAACAAAAGCTTCTTATGCGGCAGATTAAACCGGGCAAAGCCGTAAGCCACCAGCGTCGACGACGCCAGTGTCAGCAACGTTGTCGGAATAACCAGGACAAAGGTGTTCAGGAAAAATTTCGTGTACGTGTATCCTGCGCTGCCCTTCCAGCCGTTGATGTAATTCTCCGGATGCCACACCTTCGGCCACAGACCGACCGATCCGAAGATCTCGCTGTTATCCTTAAATGTGGCAAAGAACATCCAGACCAGGGGATACAGCAACAAGATTCCGATGATAACGATGATGACATAATCCAGAACCGATGCCTTCTGCTTGATGTCCTCATCACGCTTTGCTTTCTTCTTCATAGAAAATTACCTCTCACTCCAAGATAGGAAGACGTGCCCTCAGGCACGGCCGAGTATCCGCCGGGAGAAATCCGCGAAGGCGGTTTCTCCGCAGCGGGAGTGAAGCTCCCGCAGGGAGCTGCACTCCAAGATAGGAAGACGTGCCCTCAGGCACGGCCGAGTATCACTCATCTGCATAATGCACCCAGAATTTGGATGTGCCGAACAAAAACAACGTGAATGCCAGAATGATCGCGAACTCGATCCAGGAGATCGCACTGGCATAGCCCATTTTGAAGTAGCCGAAGCCCTCCTTGTACAGCATGATTCCCAGCACATTGGTGGACTTCAGGGGTCCGCCGCCGGTAATCGTGTAGGGAGAGGTGAAGTTCTGCAGCTCCTGGATGGTCTGGTTCAAAAGAGAGAAGAACAGCACCGGTGAGATCTGCGGAACGGTGATGTGCCAGAATCTTGAGAATTTGCCGCTGCCGTCAATCTCCGCCGCCTCGTAGAGCTCCTTCGGAACGTTCTTGAGCGCGGCCAGGAGCATGACCATGGACGAACCGAATTGCCAGACCTCCAGCATGCAGATGGTAGGAAGCGCCATTTTGACATCTCCGAGGAAGGAAATGTTCGGGAGTCCCAGCTTTGTGAGCATCGTATTGAATACGCCGTTGTCCATGAACATCAGGCGCCACAAAAGTGCGATGGCAACCGACCCGCCGAACAGGGACGGAATATAGTACAGCGTACGGATCAGGTTGATTCCCCGAATGTTCCGGTTCAGAAACATCGCAACCAGCAGTGCAAGGATCACTTTTCCGGGGACCGTGTACAAGGCGAAAAGAATCGTAACCTTCAGAGAATTCCAGAAATCTCTGTCATGCGTCAGAAGCTCCGTGTAATTCGAAAGTCCTACGAATTTCATGGTTCCGCCGACGGTATAATCGTTGAAGGAATAAATAAAAGAGGTTACAAACGGATAGAGCTGCAGAATCGCAAAGCCCAGCAGCCAGGGGAGCAGATAGAGCAGTCCTTTATAATCCCGTTTGGAGCATTTCGTGCCTGCCATAGGATCTCGTCCTTTCTTAAAAGGTCCCCTACGGTTTCCCGCGGGGACCCTCGTTTCATGTATTTCGTCTCACCTTGATGGATGTTGCAATGGTCTATTTCTGCAGGGCACCGAACTCATCAATGACCGTTGCCGCAGCCTCCTCCGGAGACATCTGGCCATAGCCGACTGCCTCCACGGCATCAAAGAGGATGGTCTTGGCTTCCGCAGAGGAGGACACCTTATCATTCGGTGTTCCGCCCACCGCTACCGCGATGTCCGTAGCAGCGGTCACCACCTCGCTGAGCTGTCCGCCTTCTTCGCAGATCTTGCGGGCGCTCTCTGTCGGAGGAACGGATCTGGTTGCTCCAAGCGTCTCCTGTGCCGTAGCATCGTTGAAGAAGTAGTCCAGGAACTCCGCTGCTACGTCCGGATTGGTGCAGGAGTTCGTGATGGACAGAAGCTGCGGCGTGTTGGAGGCAAAGCCGCCGTCCTTGGCATCTGCCAGAACCGGCAGGGTTCCTGCCACGTACTCTGCGCCGGAGTTTGCCGCCACCATGACATCCATGGTGGAAATATAGCAGGGAGCTGCCACATATTTGCCTGCGATCCAGTTGGCATCGGCCTGCACATCATCGCCGATGTAGGAAGCCTGATAGGAGGCCGGCGCAACTACGTTGTTGTCATACAGCTCCTTTACGTAGGTGAATACCTTGGTCATGGTATCCTCTGTTGCAAGGAGCTTGCCGTCGCTGTCGAACAGCGCGCCGCCGTATTGCTTGGCCAGGGGGAATACCACCAGGTTCGTGATGTACTCCTTGTTGGCGCAGAGAAGATAGGCTTCCGGATCCTTTTCATGGACTGCCTTGCCTGCCTCAATCCAGTCCTCCCATGTGATGCCTTCCTTGGTAAGATCAACGCCCAGCTGATCGGCCAGCGTCTTGTTCACCAGAATGGCCGGTCCTGCGATACCGGTGGGAAGGCCGAGCTGCTGTCCGTCATAATTGCCGTTGATCTGCTTGCTGAGGTAGTCTGCATCAAAGGTCGACAGATCAATGCCGGTGGTGTTCAGATCAACAAAGTAGTCGCCGGCATCCACGAAGGTCGGCATGGTCTCCGGATCGATCTGAACGATGTCCGGTGCTGTTCCGGAAGCCAGCTGCGTTGCCAGCTTGTCGTGATAGCCGTCGTTGGAGCCGGGCTCCCCTTCAATCGTAACGCCGGGATGTGCTGCCTCGAACTGATCAATGACGGCCTGCGTTGCTTCATTTCTCTCGTCCCCGCCCCACCATGCAAAGCGAAGCGTCACCGAATCGCCGGAGGAAGCGGCTGCCGTCGTGTCTGCCGCCTCTGTTGCACTCTTCTCACTCGAAGCTGCCGAGGTATCCGCTGCAGAAGCTGTATCCGAAGAGGATCCGCATCCTGCCAGCATGCCTGCTGCCATTGCTGCCGTCAGAAGGACGGCAATTGTCTTCTTTTTCATAGATTCTTCCCTCCTGTTGCCCGCTTTCGGACTGTCCTTTGAACTGTCTCTATTATCAAGGAAGGCCCCCTGCCGCGGCAGGAGGCCTTTTTTTCATTTGGTCACTTTTCTTTCTGAGGTTTTTCCCTTTGGTTGCAGATTTTCAGAATCGGTAACCCTGTTTTCGAACGGGCTGCCGCATCACCGGTATTTTTCAATCTGCGACAGCTTCATCCGGAATTCCACAATGGTGCCGCGGCCCTGCACGCTGCGGATCCGAAGACCCGCCTCCTCCCCGAAGTAAAGCTTGAGCCGGCTGTTGACATTGGAAAGTCCGATGCTGTGCACATCAAAGCGATTGATGCTGCGGCGCAGCTGCTCCAGCTCCTCCGGACTCATGCCGACACCGGTGTCAAATACCCGGAACCGCACCTCATCCTTCCTCTGGAACACGGTCAGCTTGATGTAACCTGTTTCCCCTTTGTCCCGAATGCCGTGCAGGATGCTGTTCTCGATAATGGGCTGCAGCATCAGGCGAAACACCGGGAGATCCAGCTGCTCCTCTTCGACCTCATAATACAGAATGAACTGCTGTCCGAAGCGCATGTGCTGGATGGCCACGTATTTTTTCAGATACTCGATTTCCTCCCGCAGCGTGATGGGACGAAGCGGATCCGAAAGCGCATACCGGAGAATGTCCGAAAGCGCCTCTGTCATGCGGATAACGTCCTCTGCCTGCCCGGCCCCGCCGGCCGCCTTGAACTGAATCATCTGCAGGGTGTTGAACATAAAGTGCGGATTGATCTGCGCCTGCAGCGCGGTCAGGGAAACCACCTCCTGCTGATGCTTTTTCTGCTCCAGCTCCGAGTTCAGGCGCTCGGTTTCCAGATGCAGCCGGATGATGTTGTTCAGAATCGTATCGTACTCATCCTCGGTTCTGTGCTGGTCCCGGAGCCGGCTGTAATCCCCCCGTTCCGCGTCGCCCAGCACCGATATAATGTGCTCAATATAGCCAAAATTGCGGCTCGTCGTCACATACGTTGCCAGAAGCGCCGCCGCGATGCCGGCCGCCAGCATCAGCCCCCAGGAGGGAAGATATCGCATGGCCTGGGAGAGGACACTGCCGATCGGCGTCATGGCGACGATCCGAACGCCGAAGGAAGCGTTGTCTCTTTGCTGCAGAAGGTACAGCCGCTCCCCCACCATTTCCCAGACGCCCGCCTTGCCGTCCCCCGGCAAGACCGCCTTGGAAAGTGCCGATGCATCGGTCTCATCTCCCCAGCAAAAGAGGATCTCGTCGTCCATGTTGATAAAGACAACCGAGGTGTTCTCCTGCTGCAGCGCATTGGAAAGAAGATTTCGAAAGTCCGCAAGATTGATGGTCATGACCACAACACCGCCGAAAAACGGCATCTTCTGCATAACCGTCAGCTTTCCGGCTGCGCCGTCCCGGTCGCGGTCACCGGGCAGCACCCAGATTTCCGTTTCCCTACTATCCATTTTTCCATAATACAGGTACCATTCCTCCTTTTTCGTCAACCGCGCGATGCTCTCGTCCGAGGTGTAGTAATAATCGTATCCGTCCATGTACAGATAAATGCTGTCCACGTACGGGTAGGTTATGATCGTGCTCTTGAGCGTCGCGTTGATGCTGCGAATGTTGATGGAATCGGCATAGGAAAGGTAATCCCCCTTCTCCAGGATGCGCTTGAGCGACAATACCATGTAGGGGTTGTTCGCGAATTGAACGTTCTGCTGTGAGATATTATTCAGGGACATCTCCACATCGGTGTTCACCGCATCGACAAGATCCCGCCCCGCCCGTTCCTGGCTGCCCGAGAGCTGTGAGACGGAGATCAGAAAGGAAATGAGGATGACCACCGTCACCGGCAGGAGAAAGAGCAGCAGATATTGCCGGAACCGGCGGAAAAAATACTTGCGCCGCTGCATCAGCTCTCCTTCCCGCCGCGCTGCCGGTATTCCATGGGCGAGCAGCCGTAATAGTTTTTAAAGGCACGCGAGAAGCTCTTGGGATTGTCGTATCCGACATAATAGGCAATGTCATATGCCTTATATTGCACATCCCCCAGCATCTTCGCCGCCTTTTCCATGCGGATTCTCGTCAACAGCTCCGTGAAGCCGCAGCCCAGCTTGTCCTTCAGCAGGCTCGAGAGGTAGGCAGAGCTCAGATTTGCACGGTGCGCCGCCTCCTCCAGCCGCGCATTCTGATAATTCTCCTCCAGGTAGTCAACGACGATCTTCCGGATGGATTCATAGTAGCCGGAAGGGTGCGTCTCCTCTTCCCCCGCGGAATGTCGGGCATCGAGTTTGGCTTTTATTTTGCCGAAGCATTCCATAATGTCATCGCTGTTGATCGGCTTTAAGAGGTAGTCCTCCACGCTGTAGCGGATGGCACTGCGAAAATAGTCATAATTCTGATGGCTCGAGAGGAACACGACGATGATGTCCCTGCCCTGCAGCTTCCGGCACAGCTCGATGCCGCTCATGCCCGGCATCTCGATATCGGACAGCACCACCTCGCAGCCGTTTCTCTCGATATCGGCGAGCGCCACCCGCGGATCGGTGTAGGAAACCGCTTCAAACCCGATGCTTTTCCACGGAAAAAGCGAGGCGATTCCCTCCGATATGGTTTTCTCATCGTCCACAATCACGACACGGTACATGCTGATTCGTTTCTCCTTTATGCCCCACAATACAATGTCCCTCCGGAATGTGCGCCGCCAGGCGCACCCCGCAGAAAAAGGCCGCAGACCTTTTCGGTCTGCGGCCTCTTTATATCATTCGTCTCTGCTGCTGTAAAGACCGGTGTCCGGTACATCGCCGGTTACCGGAATCCTGACGGATCGATGTATCCGCCGTGCGCTTTACTGCTCTCCGTCGTAGGGAACAACCGCTCCGTCATAGTTCTCGTTGATGTAGTCCACTGCCGTTGCGGAGTGCAGGGCATCCGTCAGGGCCTTGATCTTCGCGGAGGACTCGTTGCCTTCCTTGACGGCAATGACGTTGACGTACTGCTGGATGGCATCGCCGTCTGCAGACTCGGTAGCCAGGGCATCCTTGCCGACGCTCAGGCCGTTCTCCAGTGCATAGTTGCCGTTGATCACGCCGAAGGCAACGCTGCCCAGCTGCTTGGCAACCTGTGCGGCCTCAACCTCGACCAGCTCCAGATTGTAAGGATTCTCCGTCACGTCGTTGACGGTGGCGGTAACGCCTGCATCCTCTGCCAGGGTGATCAGACCCTCCTGCTGCAGGAGCAGCAGTGCTCTTGCCTCATTGGTCGTGTCGTTGGGAATGGCAACGGCATCGCCGTCTGCGATGTCTGCCAGATCGCTCTTGGTGCCGCCGTAGATGCCGAAGGGCTCATAGTGAATCTTGCCGTTCTCCGCAACAACAAGGCTCGTGCCGTTCTCCTCATTGAAGGCATTCAGATAGTTGACATGCTGGAAGTAGTTGGCATCGATCTCGCCGGACTCAACGACATTGTTGGGCTGTACATAGTCCTCGAAGATGGTCACCTCGAGATCATAGCCCTCCTCCTTCAGCAGATCCTTTACTGCCTCCAGAATCTCCGAGTGAGGGGTCTGGGAAGCGGCCACTGTGATGACGTTGTCGCCGTCTGCAGCCTCTGTGCTCTCTTCTGCTGCAGCGGTCTCCTCTGCTGCATCCTCCGTGCTCTCCTCTGCGGCAGAGGTGCTCTCTGCTGCCGTATCTGCGGAAGAGCTGCCGCATCCTGCCAGAACGCCTGCGGCCAGTGCTGCTGCTGCCAATCCTGCTACTACCTTGTTCTTCATAATATTGCTCCTCTCTCGTGCATATCTGCACTCTGCGCACGTGCTGTGCATAACGGAGTCCTGCCAAGTGCGCACAGACCGGCCCCCGGTGTGAGATCTCCTCACACAATGCATTCTCTGCAGGAACCATTTCCCGCAGCTATCTACAACAGCCCCAAACCGGTGTACCGGG
>CAVAUJ010000053.1:0-2180 GCA_963591995.1 Succinivibrio sp. | reverse complement strand
TGTTATATGCGCTGTATTATATGTGCCGCTTGTCCAGCTTCGCCGACAGGATCGCTCCGATGAGCTGGAAGATCTGCACCAGCACCACCAGGAGGATGACCGTCGTGTACAGTATGTTCGGCTGGAAGCGATAGTAGCCGTAGCGGATGGCAATGTCTCCCAGTCCGCCGCCTCCGATGGTTCCTGCCATGGCCGAATACCCGAGGATGGTGCCGATCGTGATGGTCGCGCCGGAAATCAGCGAAATCCGCGCCTCTCCCAGGAGGACCTTCCATACAATCTGAAAGGTTCCGGCTCCCATGGACTCGGCCGCCTCGATGACGCCCCGGTCCACCTCGTTAAGGGAGGACTCCACCATTCGCGCGATCAGCGGCGCCGCCGAAATCACCAGCGGAACAACGGTTGCCGTAGAGCCGTAGGTCTTGCCCACGATGACCTTGGTGAGCGGCAGCACAATGATCAGAAGGATCAGAAACGGGATGGACCGCATGATGTTGGTGATCACGTCCAGCACCCGGTAGACCGCATAATTCGGATGAAGCCCGTCCTTATCCGTCACCTTCAGGGCAATTCCCCAGGGAAGGCCGATGACATAGCCGAAAAGTGTGGATACCAGGGTCATGTACAAGGTCTCCCACACGCCCTCCACGATCATCTGTATTTCCTGTGATGTCATCTCTTCCCTCCTGTATGCAGCTCGGTGAGCTCCTCTACCGCCAGTCCCCGTTCCTTCAGGTAGGCAATCTGCTGTGCCGCAATCTGCGGCTCTTCATCCAGTCCCAGGATCATTTCGCCCCGGGCTACGCCGCCCACATCCTTGGTGTCCGCCTTCAGAATGTTCACCGGATGTCCGGTTTCCAGAATCATGTTGGCGATGACCGGCTCGTAAGAGGAATTGGTGGAATACACGATGCGGACCGTATGCGCTGCACGCAGCTCCTTCACCATCGCCCCGTGGAGGCCTTCCTTCCGGCTCTCCTGCTCTCTGGCCCATTCATCCGGATCCTTTCCCTCGATGATGAGCTGCCTTGCGGCGCGGGACTTCGGATGTGTGAAGATCTCCTCCACCGGCCCGTTCTCCACGATCTCACCGTTCTCTACGATGGCAACGTGTCTGCAGATCTCACGCACCACCGACATCTGATGCGTGATGATGACAATGGTGATGCCTGTCTCTTCGTTGATCTTCCGCAGAAGCTGCAGAATGGACTGGGTCGTCTGCGGATCCAGTGCACTGGTCGCCTCATCGCACAGCAGGATCTTCGGATCGCTTGCCAGCGCTCTTGCAATGGCAACCCTTTGCTTTTGTCCGCCGGAGAGCTGGGCGGGATAGGCCTTCGCCTTTTCGGAAAGTCCTACGATTTCCAGGAGCCTCTCCGCCTTCTTTCTCGCCTCCGCCCGGCTGAGCTTGTTCTTCTGCAGCGTCAGAGGGAAACATACATTGTCGAGGACCGTCCGCTGCATCAGAAGGTTGAAGCCCTGGAAGATCATGCTGATGCTGCTCCGCAGCTCCCGCAGCTCCTTCGTGGAGAGCTCCCCAAGGCTACGCCCCTCCACCGTCACGGTGCCCTCTGTCGGTGTCTCCAGATAATTCAGGCACCGCACCAGCGTGCTCTTGCCTGCACCGGACATTCCGATGATGCCGTAAATGTCTCTCTCCTCCACGGAGAAATTGATGTTCCGCAATGCCTCCACCCTTGCATCCTTGGTGACAAAGGTCTTGGAAAGATTCTGTACCTCGATAATCGCCATCCGCTCACCCCTCTGCGAAAGAAAAGGACAGATACACCGTCATGCATCTGTCCCTCCGATTCTCACGTATTGCTGTCTGAAAAGAATGAAGATGCACGACTAGGAAACCTCATGGCACATGTCCATGAAGCAGCACATCGCGCACATCATCTGTGTGAAGTTCTCGCTCTGTGTTCTTCGCGTCATCTCGTCCTTCTCCTGCCCACGGCATCCTCTCGATGCCTGCAGCTCCCGCTGCGTCTGTACCGTCTGCCGGCACGCTGTCTTTCCCTCGCGTCCTCCCGAAAACCGGCCCGAACCGACTTCGGAAGTCGCGTATTTCCTACTGATTTAGTCGGGATATTACAACCTCCCGCGCCGCCTGTCAACCCTTTTTCCGAAAAACTGCTGACACCGTTGCCGCGTTACCGCTCCGGCGCCAACCGGCG
>CAVAUJ010000052.1:7173-17600 GCA_963591995.1 Succinivibrio sp. | reverse complement strand
CGTAGCCGCCTGCCGCGAGCACTCTGCAGTCCCTTGCCATCGTGGCCGGGTCACAGCTGACATAGACGATCCGTTTCGGCTGCACCTCCAGAATGGTTTGGAGGCATTTCTCATCGCACCCCTTGCGCGGCGGGTCCACGACAACGACATCCACGACGCTTTCTCCGGAGATCTCACCGTTGTCGTTGATTGCCGAAGCGTGCCGTGTCCTTTCGCTTCTCTGCTGCTGCACATAGGCCGGCACCACTTCCTCTGCCTTGCCCGCATGGAAGGAGGTGTTCGTAAGTCTGTTGCACGCTGCGTTCTGTGCGGCATCCCTGACCGCCTCCGGAATCACCTCCACACCGTACACCTCTCCGGCGTCTGCTGCGAGAAAGCAGCCGATGGTACCGACACCGCAATACAGATCCCACACAATTTCGCTGCCGGTGAGTCCCGCATCATTCCGCACCAGGCTGTACAGCTTTTCCGCCTGTATCGGATTCACCTGATAGAAGGAGACGGGAGAGATCCGGTATTGCACCTGTCTGCCCGTGGGATGAAACAGGGTTTTCCCTTCCGCGGTCTCCACATCCATCACATGCATAACGTCCGTGATGGTGCTCTTTCCCCACAGTGTACGCGTTTCCGTGCCCATGATGACATTGCTGCGTGTCGTATTGGTATTAAGACAGATCCCGGCAATTCCCGGCGCCGCCTTTCCCGCGTCCGCCGCCGGCTTCCGATTCTCTTCGGCCATCGGTCCTCGTGACAGGAGTCTTTGCACCAGCTCCTTTTCGTGCGGAAGCCGTGTACCGTTCACCACCAGGCAGACCATGATTTCTCCCGTGTACCACCCGCTGCGCAGGAGGACATGACGGATCAATCCCTTCCCGGTTTCCTCCCGGTAGGCCGGCACCCCGTAATCGGACATGTACTGCAGGATCGTCTCCATGATCTCACGATTCACTGCCGGTCCCGCAAGGCAGTCCGTGACGGGTACAATGCAATGCGTGCGTCCGGCATAAAATCCTGCCGTCGGTTTCCCGTTCCGCATGCCGACGGGGAGCTGTTCCTTGTTGCGAAAGCGCCATGGATCTTCCATTCCGATGACCGGGCGCAGCGTTTCCTGCACCTTTTCCTCCGAAAAGCCGCCGATGCGCAGCAGAACATCCCGCACCTTCTTCTCCTTGAACAGCAGCTGCTGCTCATAGGACAGCTCCTGGAGCTGACATCCCCCGCACTGTCTTGCCGCGGGACACTTGGCAGCAACGCGAAAGGGCGACGGCTCTGTCACCTGCAAAAGTCTGGCATAGCCGTAGCCCTTTTTGATTTTCATGATTGCCGCTGTTATGACATCTCCCGGCACCGTGTCCTTAACGAACAGCGTAAAGCCGTCCGCCTTCCCGATGCCGGCCCCGTCGGCGCCGATGTCGTCAATGTGAACGGAGACGATATCTCCCTTTTGAAAAGACACTTCCTACCTCGCTTTCCTCACACCTCGGTCTTTCGAATGTTGGAATCCAGCAGCTGCTGCCAGCCAAGCCACGGGCTCTCTTCGGTCCCTCTCTCGAACATCTCCTTAAAGATTTCAAGCTTGGCATCGGCGTTGTCTGCGAAATTCAGCGCCGCCGCCTCGGCGAGCGCCGGTTTTTTGGGTGAGCCGTACTCGAATTCCCCATGATGAGCGAGAATACAGTGGCGCAGCTCGGCGGACAGAACCGGCGGGAAATCCGGAATTTCTCTTATTTTCTCATCGATCATTTCCACGCCGATGATGATATGGCCGATGAGCTGTCCTTCGTTGGTATAGTCATTCTGCGGGAATTTCGACAGCTCCTTCGTCTTTCCGATATCATGGAACATCGCTGCTGTCAGCAGGAGATCCCGGTTCAGAAAATCATAATTGTCTGCAAACGCGTCGCAGAGCCTCATGACACCGAGGGTGTGCTCGAGAAGTCCCCCCATAAACCCATGGTGCACGGTCTTGGCCGCGGAGGAAACCTGAAAGGAATGTATGAATTCCTTGTCCTCCACGAAGAAACGGATGATCAGCTGGCGCAGATGCGGCTCCTTTACCTTATTGGCCAGGCGGATCAGCTCCGTCCACATCTGTTTGCGGTCTTTATGGGACACCGGAACATACTCGGCGGGATCATACTCCCCTTCCCGGCAGCGGCGTGCTCTCTTGATGTTCAGCTGGTATTTCTTCTGATAGACCGTCACATCGCCTACGATGTCGATGTAATCCATCTCCGAGAATTCCTCGATGCCGACACTCCCCGGTTCCCAGATCTTCGCATCCATACTGCCGGTCTTGTCCTGAAGGACAAGGCTGTCGTAGGCACGTCCGTTTTTCGCCGTGAGCTCGCTCTTCCTGCGGCAGAGATAAATGCCGCTGACGCTGTCGCCTTCCTTCAAATCCTTGATATACTGCATGCTGTATCCCTTCTGAATCTATATCTATATCCAACATGAATTGACCGCTTGCGGACACATTCCTGATGGAAGTTGAATGGATCTCCTCCCAGAGCTCGATTGTGTCACGGCTTTGTTCCAAATTCAAGCCTTGCCTCCAACTCCGCCGTCAGATTCACCGAATGATATCCGTTGCTGCCCCGGCGCATCACCGTGATGGCCAGCTCTCTCCCGGATCGACTCTCTGTCAGAATGTCGACCAGCTCCTGATAGCTCTCCACCTTTTGTCCTCCCGCCGCGGTAATGACATCTCCGCTCTGAATCCCCGCATGCATCGCCGGGGAATCCATCTGGGTCCGCAGGATATAGGCCCCGGCCGGTATTCCCTGTTCCTCCTGCACCTTCTCCGGAACATCGGTTCCATGAATTCCAAGATATCCCATGCGGATTTCATTGGACATTTTCTCAATGAGCGGCTTCATTTCCGTGATCCCTATGCCGCAGAGAAGATTCTGCGTGGATGCCGTGCGATATTGCATGGCAATCCATCCGATCACTTTGCCGTCCAGATCCACCAGCACGCCGCTTCCCTGCGTGCTGCCTGCAATGTCGGTTGTAATCTGCGTCAGTGCGCTGTCTGTGACATCCAGAGCAAGTCCTGCGTTCGTCACCATCCCGTAGCCGACCGAATTCGTGCCTCCCGCAGGATTTCCGACGGCGATTACCGGCTCTCCCGTCAGCTCCTTATTGGTGCCGCTGCCGAGCACGGCAGGTGCAATGTCCCCGTTTTCCGCCACCGGGCCGCTCAGACTGCTCTCCGGAACCTTGAGGATGGCAATCCCCGTCACACTGTCCGCGGAGACAAGCTCGGCCGCGGCCTGCTGTCCGTCATGGAACTCCACGCGAATCTCCTCTGCCTCCTCGTATTCCTCCGTCCCCGTCAGAATCAGGATGTCCTTCCCGTGAAGTGCCACAATCAAACCGCTCTCCGAGCCGGAGGTGTTGTACACATCTCCCGCCCAGTCATAATCCGATGTGACCACCGTCACCGTCACAACCGATTTTGCCGCCTCCTCCGCCAGCGCGCGCAGGGCGGCATAGGTCTGACGGTACGAGGACAATTCGGAGGCGTTCTCCTCCGTCTCCTCCTTTGCGGCCATTTCCTCCTGCACCTTTGACTGTACCTCCGCCGCAATGGCATCGGTATCCACCAGGCTGGCTGCCTTTTTCTCAACCTCCGCCTGCTGAATTTCCTCATCGCTGGCGATCATATCCTCCGGCGACATCTCCTCTGCCACCGTTGTCTCCGAGAGCGTCACCGGGGCCGTCTCCTCCACCGGATTGATCGCCTGATTGATCAACGGTTCCAGAACAAGGAATACCGTGCAGGCAATGGCACCGAAGAGCACGGCGAGAAAAGCCGTTATCGCGGTTCTGCGCAGGAATTTTTTCTTGTTCAGCGGGCGCTGACGAATCTCCTCCCGCATGAACTCCATGTTGACCTGTGTGCCGGAAACCGGCCCGGTTTCCTCCCGATCCTCGTCTTTGCTGTGACTGACAGGGTCCATATCCGTTTTCTCCTTTACTGCAGCCTCATTTTCCGAATCTGACTCCTCAGCGGCAGGATCATGGCCGGATTCACCGACAGCTCATCAACGCCCATGCGCAGCAGCATTTCCGTAACCTGCAGGTTCCCCGCCATTTCCCCGCAGATTCCTGCGCGGATTCCGTGCGCCTTTGCCGCCTGCACGCTCATCCGAATCTGCCGCAGCACCGCAGGATGAACCGGGTTGAAGAATCTTTCCACTCCCGGGTTCTGGCGATCTGCCGCACAGGTATATTGTGCCAGATCATTCGTTCCTATGGAGAAAAAATCTGCCTCCGCCGCCAGCTCCTCCGCACACAGGGCCGCAGCCGGTGTCTCGATCAGAATGCCGAGAGGAATGCTTGCGGCCATCGGGATCCCCTCTGCCTCCAGTTCCTCGCGGCAGAGGGCGAACAGCTGCCTGATTTCCCGCACCTCCCAGACATCCGTTATCATGGGAAGCACGATCTCCAGCTGTCCGTATACCGAAGCGCGCAGCAGCGCACGGATCTGACGCCGGAACATATCCTTTCTCTCCAACCCCAGTCTTATGGCGCGGCAGCCCAATGCCGGATTTTCCTCCTGCTGCAAGTGCAGATAGGGAGCTGTTTTATCTGCCCCGATGTCAAAGGTCCGGATGACCACGCGTTTGGGCGCAGCGGCTTCGAGTACCCTGCGGTATCCCTGCAGCTGTTCCTCCTCCGTCGGCTCTCTGTCCGCATTCAGATAAAGGAATTCCGATCGGAACAGCCCGATGGCCTCCGCCCCGTTCTCCATGGCAGCCTTTACATCTCCCGGCACCGCAATGTTCGCACAGACGGCAACCTTTGTTCCGTCCAGCGTGACGCTGGGGCTCGTTCGAAGCTTCCGGAGCTCTTCTGTGCAAATCCTCCGTTTCTCCTGTTCCTTCTGCATACCGGCGAGAAATTCTGCGTCGGGATCCACGTAAAGCCGCCCGCTTCTTTCGTCCAGAATGGCAAGTCTGCCGTCCCATTCCTCGGAGAGCTCTTCGCAACGGACCAGGGCAGGAAGATTTGTGGATCTGGCCAGAATGGCTGTATGCGACAGTGTGCTCCCTCTCTGCATGACAATTCCGGCCGTACGCTTCCGATCCAGGCGAACCGCTTCCGACGGAGTAATGTCCTCCGCCGCCAGAATCTGCAGCTCGTTCCCGCTTTCACCGGATTGCTCCCCCGGCTCCCCCGCCGACAGATTCTGCAGCAATGCATGCTTGATATCCGCAACATCCGCTCCCCGTTCCCTCAGATAGGGATCCTGCATCGTCCGAAAGCGCTGCTCCACTTCCTCCATGCACTTCCGGACGGCCTTTGCCGCAGAAAGACGCTCCTCGAAAATGAGGTGATGCATGCGCCTCCGCAGGCTCTCCTCGTTCAGGATTTCCGAATACAGACGGAATATTTCCGCATATTGTTCCCCGGCGGTAAGCGACGCCTGCCGGTACAACCCCTCCTGCTCGCGCTGTACCGCCCGTCTGGCATTCTCAAAGCGTTCCAGTTCCGCTGCAGGCTCTCCCGCTGCGAGTCCCTCAGCAGCATATTCTCTCGTCCTGCAATATCGGATTCTGCCGATGGCGATGGAGTCCAGAATCCCTGTGCCCGATGCTGTGATCATTTACTGTCCTCTTGTTCTGTGCCACTGTCCGAAAGATTCGTTTTATCCAAAAGGTTCGTTCCATCCAAAAGAGGACCTGCGGCATACGCCGCAGGTCCTCCGTTCATCATCGTTTCATCCGACGGTATCTCAGATCTTATTGTCAGAGCCGAGTACATCCTTGATCTTATGCTCTACGATCGCCTTTACATTTGCGCGGCCATCGGTGAGATACTGACGAGGATCGAAATGATCCGGATGCTCCGCAAAATGCTTGCGGACTCCTGCCGTCAGGCCAAGACGAAGGTCGGAATCGATGTTGATCTTGCAGACCGCACGCTTTGCTGCCTCACGGAGCTGATCCTCCGGAACGCCAATGGCATCCACCAGCTTGCCGCCGTTCTCGTTGATAATCTTAACATACTCCTGCGGAACAGAGGAAGAGCCGTGGAGCACAATCGGGAAGCCGGGAAGACGCTTTGCAACCTCATCCAGAATATCCAGACGCAGCTGCGGGTTCGTGCCGGGCTTGAACTTGTATGCACCGTGAGAGGTTCCGATGGCGATGGCAAGAGAATCCACGCCGGTCTTCTCAACGAATTCCTCTACCTCTTCCGGATGTGTGTAGAATGCCTTATCTGCCTCTACCGAGACAGCATCCTCCTGTCCGGCCAGGGTACCGAGCTCTGCCTCTACCACAACGCCGCGCTCATGTGCATACTCGGCAACCTTGCGGGAAACCTCGATGTTCTCTGCAAACGGATGTCCGGAATAATCGATCATGACGGAAGTGAAGCCGTTGTCGATGCAGTCCTTGCAGGTCTCAAAATCCGCACCGTGATCCAGATGCAGAACGATCGGCAGCTCCGGATGGAACTCCGATGCCGCCTCTACCAGCTTCACGAGATATACGGAATTCGCATACTTTCTGGCACCCTGAGACGCCTGCAGGATAACCGGGCTCTTCAGCTCGGAGGCTGCATCGGTGATTGCCTGAACAATTTCCATGTTGTTGATATTGAAAGCGCCGATTGCGTAACCGCCATCATACGCCTTCTTGAACATCTCGGTACTTGTAACGATGGGCATAACGGATACCACCTTTCCTTTGAATGAAGAACAACGTTTGACAAAAAAACATCAATGTCTACAGTCGAAATTATAGCGCAGTCTCATCCAAATGTTAAGCGCGTCCTGCGATTTTAGACACGCAAAAACGACGGCACTTGGGGGAGACCGTCGTTTTCGAGAAGCTGAAACTTCTTATGGGGGTATAGCAAAACTTATAATGTATTGGGGGGTTACAACTAGTATACTAGCAGGTGCTCCCTTGCTCGGCAATTCATCATTTGCACGAATTTTACAAAAACAAAGCTGCTTTTTTGTGAGTTTTTCTTTGAACTCCTTATGCCTCCTCTGCAAACAGAGCGTCGAACTCTTCCCCGCTGATCTTCTCCTTCTCCAGAAGGAGCGCGGCGCTCGCGTGCAGCACCTTCTCGTGGCGCATGATGATCTCTTTGGCCTCCTGGTAGCAGCGATCGATGATGGCCTTCACCTCTTTGTCGATCTCACCGGCAATGTATTCGCTGTTGCGGGAGTTGTGTCCCAGATCGTAGCCCAGGAACACATCCTCTTCCTGCTGCTGGTAATTGATGGTGCCGATGCTGGCGCTCATGCCGTATCTGGTCACCATGCTGCGGGCCGTGGCCGTGGCCCGTTGGATGTCGTTCGAGGCTCCGGTCGTAATGTCGTCCAGAATCAATTCCTCTGCAATCCGCCCGCCGAAGTCCACCATGATCTCATGGAGCATTTGCCCTCTTGTCGCGAACATCTCATCCTTGGACGGCAGCGGCATGGTATAGCCCGCCGCACCGACACCCGTGGGGATGATCGATACCGTATACACCGGTCCCACATCCTCCAGCTCGTGGAACAGGATGGCATGACCGCTCTCGTGATAAGCGGTGATCCGCTTCTCCTTGTCCGAAATGATGCGGCTCTTTTTCTCCGCACCCAGGCCCACCTTGATGAAGGAGCTCTGAATGTCCTTCTGGCGAATGAACTTCCGATCCTCCTTGGCGGCGCGGATGGCCGCCTCATTGAGCAGATTCTCCAGATCTGCTCCGGAGAAGCCGGCAGTGGTCTGCGCGATTTCCTTCAGATTTACATCATCCCCCAACGGCTTGGTTCTGGCATGAACCTCCAGAATTTCCTCGCGACCCTTGACATCCGGACGCGCCACCGTGATTTTGCGGTCAAAGCGCCCCGGGCGCAAAATGGCGGGATCGAGGATGTCCGCACGGTTCGTGGCCGCCATAACAATGATGCCCTCGTTGACACCGAAGCCGTCCATCTCCACCAGCAGCTGGTTCAGCGTCTGCTCTCTCTCATCGTGGCCGCCGCCGAGTCCGGTTCCTCTGCGCCTTGCCACCGCGTCAATCTCATCAATGAAAACAATGCAGGGGCAGTTGCGCTTGGCCTCTGCGAACATGTCGCGGACGCGGCTCGCACCGACTCCCACGAACATCTCCACGAAGTCTGATCCGGAAATGGAATAAAACGGAACCCCCGCCTCGCCGGCCACTGCCTTTGCGAGCAGCGTTTTGCCGGTTCCGGGCGCTCCCTCCAGCAGAACACCCTTGGGAATTCTGGCACCCAGTGCCGTGTATTTCTCCGGCGCTTTCAGGAAATCCACAATCTCCTCCAGATCGTCCTTTTCCTCGTGAAGGCCGGCCACATCCTGAAAGGTCACCGGATTCTTCTCATCGGCAAGCTGTGCTCTGCTCCTGCCGAAGTTCATCATTTTCGCATTGGTCCCGCCGCCCATCTGCTGCATACTGATCAGATAGTAGAAGAAGACGCACAGCGCGCCGACGATGAGGAGCGGCAGCACGCTGGTCACAAACCAGCTCTGCCGCGGGATGTCATTGATCTCCGGGACGATTCCGCCCTCTCGGGTTATGGTCTCCACCTTTGTGACATCGGTGGCATACAGGATCTCATCCGTTCCGTCCTTCAGCGATACCTCGGCATATCCCGTGGGGGTCTCCTGATTGGGCGTAATCGCAACGGCCGCCACCTTCCCGTCCGCCAGATCCTGCTCAAAGGCTTCCTGCGTGTAATCGCTCTGTCCCTGCCCGTAGCCGCTCCTTGCGAACTGCATCAGCGCAAAGATCGCCATGAAGAGCAGCAGGCACATGAACAGGCGGGGTCCTGCATTTCTGTTCTCGTTATCCAAGGAATTCCTTTCTGCAGCGCTTGCGCGCAGCTCTTATTGCTCTACCACACCGATGTAGGGAAGGTTGCGGTATTCCTGATCATAATCCATGCCGTAGCCCACCACGAATTTATCGGGCACCGCGAAGCCGTAGTAATCCGCCTTCAAATCCACGACACGCCGTTCCGGCTTGTCCAGAAGCGTGCAATACCGGATGCTCGCCGCGCCTTTGCTCCTGAGGAAATTGCCCAGGAAGGCCAGCGTCCGCCCGGAGTCCACGATATCCTCCACAATAATGACATCCAGTCCCTCGATGGAATCGTCCAGGTCCTTGCGGATGCGGACGGTTCCTGTGGATTCCGTGGCTCCGCCGTAGCTGGAAACCTGCATGAAATCAATGGAAACCGGCACCGTAACACGCTTGGCCAGCTCACACATGAAAAAGCTCGCTCCCTTCAGGATTCCCACCATGCGGATCTTCCGTCCCGCGTAGTCACGGGAAATCTCTGCCGCCAGCTCCCGGATTCTCCGGTCGATCTCATCCTCCGGAATCAGCACTGTGATCTTCTCGTCCATTCCTTCCCTCCGTCATCGAATCCGTTCTCACGCAGCCGCAGCTCCAGAACGGTTCTCGTTCCCTCTGTGATCAGGTATTCCCGGTGCACCGGTCCTCCCGGCATCCACAGGATTTCATGTCCTGCCGCAGGCAGGACGATTCCCGCACGCAGCGCAGCCGGAATCTTCCGGTCTACCATAATCCGTGTCAGTTTCTTGTGTGCCTCCGCAGCGACGGCCATCCGATCCCCCTGCTGCCTTGTCCGAAATGTCGGAAACTGCCCTATTTTATCATAGTCGAACCATTTCGTATATGCGCCCCGGGGGATCTTCGTCAGATCTCCGTCAAAAGCAAAGACGCGTGCCGCATAGGCTTCCGGTGTCATCGGCAGCGGTGCACCGTCTCCGTCTTCCCTTCCGTTGTCCTCCTGCCGGCCTGTAATCCGGAAGCGGTCGTACACCATTCGTGCCTGCCGGCCTCCCGGAAGATCCACGGAGGATGTACCGGTCCCCTCCAGCAGCTTCTCCATCTCTTCCACCTGTGAAAACGTCAGGTCTCTGGCACCTCCCGCCGCGTCCTGCAGGGCAGCATAGAGAACTCTGCGTCTTAAATAGGGGTGAAGGCCAAGGAGCCGCTGTCTGCTGTAGACTTCCTCTGTGTCTGCGCAAAGGCAGGCCATCCTGGCCTTTTGCGTCTCCTGCTGCAGAAAGTCCTCCGCCTCCTGCAGATCCTCCGCCGTGCGGCAGATATGCTCTGCGGTTTTGCTGTTCACGTGCTCCTTTAATCCGGGCAGGATCACGCCCCGCAGATAATTCCGTGTATAACCGGGATTCGCATTCGTCTCGTCCGTACACCAGGCAATGCCCCGTTTCCGCAGGTATTCCTCGATGTCCTGCCGGCTGCAGTCGATCAGCGGGCGGATGATCTCTTCTCTTGCACCCCGGATTCCGGCAAGCCCCGAGAGGGAGCTTCCTCTGCAGAGATTGAGGAGAACCGTCTCCGCACAATCCTCCCGGTGGTGGGCAACGGCGATCCGGAACCTTCCTGCATCCGGACCCTTC
>CAVAUJ010000052.1:0-7160 GCA_963591995.1 Succinivibrio sp. | reverse complement strand
CCGTCTTCTTCTCCGCCTCTTTCTCCGTCTCCTTCCGCGCTTGTTCCTTCCAAACGCCGCATTCCTCCTTCATGACGGCATAGCGGATCTCGCGTCCGGTTTCCTCCAGGCCTTGTTTGCGTTCGGCCGCCTCTCTCCGGACATCCGCGTAGACGATGCGCAGCGGAATCCCCCACGCCTCGCAGCAGGCCTTCGTATAGCGTGCATCGCGCTCTGCCGTCTCGCGCAGTCCATGATGAACATGAACGGCGCGGAGTTCCATCTGCAGTCTGCCCTGCAGCTCCCTGAGGACATGGAGCAGGCAGATGGAATCCGCGCCGCCGGAAACGCCGACGATGATCCGGTCACCGGCGTCAATCATATGATATTGCTGAATGGTGTCGTAGACACGAATTGCCAGATTCATTCCTGCCCTTGCGCGGCGGAGGTTCCCGCCGGATTCTCCTCGGCACCGGATTCCGTGCCTGCTGCCGTCCCGCCTGTCACTTCCGCCTCTGTGACGTTCTCCGCTTCTGTGGTATTCTCCGCTTCTGCGGCCGCGGCGGTGTCTTCACTGTCCGATGTGCCGGTCGTTTCCGTTGTCTCACCCGTGGCGGCCGCGGCAGAGGTGCTGTTGTCTCCGCCGGCTGCAGCTCCGCCGGTTCCCGATGTGTCCGCGGCCTCGCCGGTATTCCGGAAAATAATCTCGCCTTTTTTCACCAGCCCGAGCTTCTCCCTTGCCACCTTCTCCACGTACTCATCTGTCTGCGTATATTTGGAATACTCTTCCAGCTCCTGTGTGCGGGACTCCTCCGCATCAATCTGCTCCTGCAGACTGGCCTTGGTTTTCTCGTACTCCTGCAGCTGTGTCCGCAGCTGAAAGCCCTTCACGACGACCCCTGCTACAATCGCAACCATAACGGTTGTGGCCAGCGCCATGCTGAATCGGTTCTGGGCTTTCTTCTGATATTTAATTTTGCGCCTGCCCTTCACCATTTCGTGACACCCTCTTATCCGTCCGCCGTCCCGGAATCAAATATAACGGAACAGCTCACCCGCGGCATCCTTGCGGACGGTTTCCTGGACGGCAAGGATTTCGGCCTTCACTTCCTTGTCGCCGAAGGAAATCCCGATCACATCGCCCGGCTTTACCTCCGTGCTCGCCCGCGCCGTCTTTCCGTTCAACGTCACGCGTCCGTTGTCACAGGCTTCGTTCGCCACGGTTCGCCGTTTGATCAGTCTTGAAACCTTAAGATATTTATCCAGCCGCATATCCGTTTCTGTTCTCCTGCAAAAAACGTCCGGAGAATTGCTTCCCCGGACATCGCACTGTCATCTTTCCATCTTCTGTTATCGATGAAGCTCCGCGAAAATTACGCGTTGATCTCATCCTTGAGTGCCTTGCCGGCCTTGAACTTCGGAGCCTTGGAAGCCTTGATCTCCATTGTCTCGCCGGTGTGCGGGTTGCGTCCCTCTCTGGCTGCTCTCTCCGATACCTCAAAGGTGCCGAATCCGACGATCTGGACCTTTCCGCCGTTCTTCAGTTCCTCCGTAACCGTTCCTACAAAAGCCTTCAAAGCTGCCTCAGCCTGCTGTTTGCTAAGATCTGTCGCCTCAGCGATCGCAGCTACAAGTTCGGTTTTGTTCATTTCGTAAATCCTCCTAGATCCATTGTCGGGCACCTGCCCTCGTATTTCGTTCAGTACATGTCTATATATACGTGGTTTACCTTTGTTTGTCAAGAAACCCTTTGTTTGCAAGGTTTTCCAGCAAATACTCCCTGGTATTGTGCTCCGGAAATTCCAGCACATCCTCCAGCATGGAGCGGAGAATCTCACCCACCTGCAGGCCGGGATGCATCCCCATTGCGATCAGGTCCTTCCCGCTCACAGTAAGGTCCGCAATCGTAAGCGCATCCTTCGCAGCGCGAATCTCCTCCCATTCACGAACCCAGCGATCAACGGCCGCGCGCTTCTCCTCGCGCCGATAATCCGACTGGGCCTCCAGATCCGCCCGCTTCACCTCCATCAGAAGCGGGAAATACTCTGCCCCCAGCTCCGAGAGCTTCCGCCGCAGATCCGTGCGGCTCTCTCCCATGCTCTGATCATGCCAGGCGATCAGCTTTACCACCGTTTTGCGTGTGTCATTGTCATATTTGAGTCTTCGCAGAATGCCATCGGCCATTTCGGCGCTTCTGCGGACATGCCCGCGAAAATGATCCCGCCCGTCCTCATCCGTCGTTTTCACCAGGGGCTTTGCGATATCATGGAACAGCATGGTCAGACGAAGGACCCGGTCATTCCGAACCGCTTCTGTCGAATGAATGATATGCTCGCCGACCGTATCACAGTGGTGCGGGCTGTTCTGCCCGCAGCGCATGCAGGTCGACAGCTCCGGCAGGAACACATCCATGAGCCCGAGACGGTACAGCTCCCGCAGCTCTCCCGGATGCGGTGAACACAGGAGCTTCTCCAGCTCCACGCGAATTCTCTCCGCACTCACCAGCCGCAGGTTGCCGCAAAGGTCACGGATTCCCTGGCGGGTTGCGTCCTCAATCCGAAAGCCCAGCTGGGCGGCAAAACGCACCGCCCGCATCATGCGCAGTGCATCCTCCCCAAAACGCTGCACCGGATCTCCCACGGCGCGGATGATCCCCCGCTGCAGATCCCCGCTGCCGTCAAACTCGTCCACCAGTCCCTCGGCGGGGCTGTATGCCATGGCATTGATGGTGAAATCACGGCGCATCAGATCCTCCCGCAGGCTCGGCGTGAAGGTTACCTGTGTCGGATGTCTCCCGTCCGCATAATCTCCGTCCACCCGGTAGGTCGTGACCTCATAGCTTTCCTTCTCCATCCGCACCGTGACGGTTCCATGCTGAATGCCGGTATCCACGGTACGACGAAAAAGGGACTTCACGGCCTCCGGCGTCGCCGAGGTCGTAATGTCCCAGTCATCCGGCTGCCGCTGCAGGAGACTGTCGCGAACACAGCCTCCCACAACATAGGCCTCGTATCCGGCTGCCGCCAGCGTTTCGAGAATGCGGGCAGCACCGGAGGGAATCTCTATCGAAATTGTCCCTTTTTCCTGAATCAATATGCTTTTCCCCAGTAAACCATCTTGGCGGCCGGCTTACCGCAGCAGACACAGGTGCCTGCGATCTGCTCCTGCTCAAAGGGGATGCACCGGCTGGTGACGCCGTATTTCTCCTTGATGGCATCCTCACAGGCCCGGTCGCCGCACCACATGGCCTTGACGAAGCCGGTTTTCTCTTCGAACAGATGCCGGAACTCCTCCGCATCATGCGCGACATAGGTCTTGCTCTCCAGCAGCTCCTTGGCACGGCGGTACATATCCTGCTGCATCTGCGGCAGAAGTTCGGCGATTCTGCTCTCCAGCTCCTCGATCCGGACCTCTGTCTTCTCGGAGGTATCCCGGCGAACGATCACGCAGACGCCGTTTTCGATATCTCTCGGGCCGACCTCCACACGCAGCGGAATTCCGCGCATTTCCTGTTCTGCGAACTTATAGCCCGGGCTCTTGTCCGAATCGTCCACCTTCACGCGGAAATTGGACAGCAGATCGCGCATCGCATAGGCCTTCTCCAGAACGCCTTCCTTTCTCTGCTGAATCGGAATGATGCACACCTGCGTGGGCGCAATTCTGGGAGGAATGACCAGTCCGCGGTTGTCTCCGTGCACCATGATCATGGCACCGATGATGCGGGTCGTCATGCCCCAGGAGGTCTGCCACACGTGTTTGAGCTTATTGTCCTTGTCCGTAAAGGTAATGTCGTAGGCCTCTGCGAACTTCTGTCCGAAGAAATGGCTGGTGCCGGACTGCAGGGCTCTTCCGTCATGCATCAGTGCCTCGATGGTATAGGTGGCCTCCGCACCGGCGAACTTCTCCTTGTCGGTTTTGCGTCCCTTGATCGTCGGGATCGCAACATCCTCCGCCAGGAAATCCGCATAGACGTTCAGCATCTGCTGCGTTCTCTCCTCTGCCTCCTCCTTCGTGGCGTGAATGGTATGGCCCTCCTGCCACAGGAATTCCCGGGAGCGAAGGAACGGACGCGTTTCCTTTTCCCAGCGCACAACCGAGCACCACTGGTTGTAGAGTCTCGGAAGGTCGCGATAGGAATGGACATCATCCTTGTAGAAATCCGAGAAAACGGTCTCCGATGTGGGGCGCACGCACAGCCGCTCCGTCAGCGGCTCGTTCCCGCCGGCGGTCACCCAGGCCACCTCCGGCGCAAAGCCGTTCACCAGCTCGCCTTCCTTCGCGAGCAGGCTCTCCGGGATCAGCAGCGGCATGTAAACATTCTGCACGCCGGTTGCCTTAAACCGTCTGTCCAGATGATCCCGGATTGCCTCCCACAACGCATAGCCCGCCGGTTTGAAAATCGTAAAGCCCTTGATGTGGGAATATCCGATCAGCTCCGCCTTCGTGCACACATCGGTGTACCACTGGGTGAAGTCCTCGTCCATTGAGGTAATCTCAGCCACCAGTTTCTTCTGCTCCGCCATTTGCTTCTCCTTCTGTCTGGATTCTCGCGCCTCGATTCAGTCGAGGCAGAACATGGTAACGGTTCCCGTGCACAGGAGCCGTTCCTCCTCATCCCGCACCGATACGTCCACCACCGCCGTGGTCCTGCCTCTGTGTACAATCTTCCCGCAGGAGGTAATCCTTCCCGTTCCCTTCCCGCTGCGAAGATAATTCACATTGGCGTTCAATGTCACATATCTGCGTCCGTCCGCCCGGGCCGTGGTTCCTGCCGTCGTGTCCATCAAGGTGAACAGCAGTCCTCCGTGGGCCATGCCGTAGGGATTCTCGAATTCGTGGCGCATATCCACGTGCATCGCGGCACTGTCCGGGCCGATCCGGTCGATTACCATGCCATTATACTGAATATAAGGAATTTTCTGCAGCCGTTCCTTCAGCTCCTCCAGCTGTGTCTCGTTTTGCTCCGCCATTCCGGTTCCTTTCCTTTTCGCCTGCCCTGCCTGCTCAAAAGTTCGCAAAGCTCTCCTTCACGCCAAGCCCCAGACGATTCATGGCAGAGAAGATCGCACGGACGGATGCTCTTGTGATATTGGAGCTGACACCCACGCCGTAGGTCGTCTTGCCGCTGTGGGAATCCAGCAGGTGGATGTAGGCTGCCGCCTGGGAATCCGAGCCCGCCTTCAGGGCGTGCTCCTCGTAATCCAGAATGCGGATGTCGTAATCAAACCGCTCGTGCAGGCCGCGGCGCACCGCGTCCAGCGGTCCGTTTCCGACTGCCGTGAAGCTCCGCGTAATGCCGCAGTCCGTGAACTCCACCGTAACCTGCGTATCGAACTCGGTCTTTCCGCCGTCTCCGAGCTCCACCACCTGGAGCTTGCGGAAATGGAGCGGCTCCTTGCGGTCCAGATATTCCTCGCGGAACATCTGCATGATCTCCTCCGGCGGAACCTCCCCTTCCTTCTCGCTGGCGGATTGCACCACATCGGCGAATTCACGCTGCATGGTCTTCGGGAGCTTGAATCCGAAATAGGTGTCCATGACAAAAGCCACGCCGCCCTTTCCGGACTGCGAATTGATGCGGACAATCGGCTCATACTTCCGTCCGATGTCTGCCGGATCAATCGTGAGGTACGGCACCTGCCAGATTGCGGACCGGCGGCTTTGCATCGCAGCCACGCCCTTGTTGATGGCATCCTGGTGCGAGCCGGAGAATGCGGTGAATACCAGCTTGCCCGCATACGGATGACGCGCATCCACGCGCATCTTCGTGACGCGCTCGCACACATCGATGATCTCGTTGATGTTCTCCAGGTTCAGCTCCGGCTCGATTCCCTGGGAAAACATGTTGTAGGCCACATTCAGAATGTCCACGTTGCCGGTCCGCTCGCCGTTGCCGAGGAGTGTTCCCTCCACGCGGTCCGCTCCGGCCAGCAGGGCGAGCTCGGTCGCCGCCACTCCTTCTCCCCGGTCATTGTGGGGATGCACGCTCAGAATGATGGCCTCACGGTTCTTAAAATGCCTGCTGCAGTACTCAATCTGGTCCGCATATACGTTGGGCGTCGTCATCTCCACCGTTGACGGAAGGTTGAAGATGATCGGATCTTCCCTTGTGGGCTGCCACACGTCCTGTACCGCCGTGCACACCTCCACCGCATAGTCCATCTCGGTTCCCGTAAAGCTCTCCGGCGAATATTCCAGCGTGATCTTTCCGGGGAAGTTCGCCGCCTTTTCCTTCACCCAACGGGTGCCCTGTACTGCGATCTCCTTGATCTCCTCCATGCTCTTTCCGAAAACCACGTCCCGCTGCAGCGTAGAGGTTGAATTGTAGATATGCACAATGGCCTGCCGGCAGCCCTCGATGCATTCGAAGGTGCGGTCAATCTGCTCCTTCCTGCACTGGGACAGTACCTGAATGCGGACATCCTCCGGAATGCGGTCCTCCTCGATCAGCTTGCGGATAAAATCAAACTCGATCTGACTGGCCGCCGGGAAACCGACCTCCACTTCCTTGAAGCCCAGCTTCATCAGAAGGTTCCACAGCTCGAGCTTTTCCGAGACGACCATCGGATCCACCAGTGCCTGATTTCCGTCACGCAGGTCCACGCTCACCCAGATGGGTGCCCCCTGAATCTCCTTGTTCGGCCACTCTCTCTCCGGATAATGCATGACCGGAACTCTCTGATAACGCTCTACGTTCTTCATCTTCATCCTCCATAACGCAAAAACCTGCCCGGATACAAGCCGGGCAGGTCATCGTTTCCTTTCCTGACGCTATTCTCCAAGTCCGCCTTCGATTAATGACATCAAAGAGGCCAGGGCCTCCTCCTCGTCCGGACCGTCACAGAAAAGCTCAATCTCATCACCTGATTTTACGCACGCGCCGAGGACTGACAGCACACTCTTCGCGTTCGCGGTTGTATCTCTGAACTGAAATGTGATCAGTGATTTGAACTCCATCGCTTCCTTACATAGGATACCGGCCGGACGCAGATGCAGACCTGTTGGATTCTTGATAATGACCTTATGACTAACCATTCCTGTCCCCTCGCCCTTTGGGAGACGCCGATAAAATCAGCATTTCCTTCGTGTCCGCTTCCGCACGGATGCGGCATCAAAGCGTGTTGATTATGATAGCAGATTCGCTCTGCGGTGACAAGACGCCCGCCCGCGAGGCGTCCCCT
>CAVAUJ010000051.1:0-17707 GCA_963591995.1 Succinivibrio sp. | reverse complement strand
GTAGTTGTTCGGTGTTGGATAATATATTATCTATTTCACGAAAGGTTTTAAAATGTCTGTTACAACGCTCCATGTACTATACCATGACCGGCCTGTCGGAACCCTTGCAATGACACCGGAACATAGAGCAGCGTTTCAATACTGTGATGACTGGATTGAGCATGGATTTTCAATCAGTCCCTTTACGCTCCCATTAAGGAAACAGGTCTTTGTCCCTCAAAAAGACCATTTTGACGGACTGTTTGGGGTATTTTCCGACAGTCTTCCGGATGCCTGGGGACGATTGCTGCTCAATCGTCTGCTCACTTCCCACCACCAAAATCCGGATCAATTCACTGTGCTTGATCGGCTGGCAATCGTTGGAGCTTCCGGCATGGGCGCACTTACGTATCGCCCCAGCCACGATCTATCGACCTCTATGGCATCCAATGATCTTGATGAATTTCACTTATATCTATGATGAAGCCGGCAATAAATGGCAGCTTTCACCGGCTTATGATCTGACCTACAGCAACACCTATTATGGCGAACACACCACGTCCGTAGATGGAAATGGGCGAAATCCCGGCAGCAAAGAGCTGTTCGCTGTAGGCATTGGCGCCGGCCTTCCTAAAAATAAGTGCAGGACTATGATCGAAGAGATCTCTCACTGCGTTTCCACAATGCTTGGAACATACATTTCTCGATAACGCACCTTCGGCGAAAGGGGCCTCTCACTATGGCTGAATTTATATGGGAAACACCGGAAGAACTGGATCTGAAGCTGGCAAAAAGAGTCAGAAACATCAGAAAACGCCGCTCCATTTCACAGAAACAGCTTTCCGAAATGAGCGGCGTCAGCTACGGTTCCATCAAACGCTTTGAGTCCACCGGTCAGATTTCATTGCTTGCTCTCACACGGATCGCTGCCGCACTGGATCTTGCCGATGAACTCCGGAACCTTTTTTCGCAGGTCCCTTATAAGGACATTTCAGAAGTAATTCGGGAGTCGCGATAGCTTTTTGTAAATTCTCTCTACCGCTCTGCTTTTGCCAGCACCACGGCCAGGGCCAGCATCCCGGCGCAAGGCAGGACATTCGCCGCCATGCCGACGCGAAGACCTGCAAATTGTGCGACAAGACCGATCATCCAGGGCATTAAAATCGCCCCAACTCCCGCCGTAGGCAGCATGATTCCAATGCTGGCGGCCGAGGTCATCTTTCCCGCGCAGGATACAATCGTAGAATTCATACCGGCAATCGAGATGGAAAAACCCAGCAGCAACAGCAAGGCCGGGGTCTGGCTGTGGGACAGCACCATTCCAAGGTAAAACACCACGCAGCCGGCTGCCATAACAGCGATGGCGCGGCGAGGATTTCGCGGCGGAAATACAAAAGCCAGCAGCAGCCTCGCCACCATCGTCGCCCCCCACAACAGGGTGATCGTGTAGGGACTGACCGATGCGGTCAAAATCCCGCTATCTTTAAAATACGTTACCAGCCAGCCGGTCACGCCGCTTTCCGCAGCATTTTGGCAAAACAGCAATGCGGTCAAAAGCCAGAAGTACCCGCTGTGCAGGAAGCTCCAGTCCGCGACGGTCTTCGTTTTTCCGGTCGCATTCCCAAACGGTGCAGCAGCAAACAGCAGCCACATAATGCCGCCCAAAACTGCCAGCTGCACCATCGGCGCGTTGGCAGCAATCTGCTCCGCCAGTGCCGCCAGCACCGGACACAGCAATGCTCCGCAGGCGTAGCAGGCATGCATTGTATTCAGACCCTTGGTGCGGTCGGGCGCGTTATCCCCCACCAGCAGCGTACAGGTATTTATGGCGCAGCCCTTGGCAAGGCCCACCAGCAGCCACCCCAGCACCAGAAGCGCCGCACTGCCCCGGGGCAGCAACAGCGCGTAGCCCAGCGTGTAACCGGCAGTGAGCAGCAGCACCGTAGGCCTGGTCCCTATCCTCCCAGGCAAGAGTCCGGTTAAAAAGCCGGCTGCCAGATTGCCGATATTCATAACCGACAGCAGCGTCCCGCTCACACTGTAGTTAAAGCCTCGGCTTTCCTGCAGCAGACTGACGATGACGCTGCTGCTGATGCCACAGATGCCGCTGATCAGAAACGCCAGATACCCGATCCGGCGTGCGCGATCCTTCATGCCAATCACCTCGTACTCGTATTTCTACCTATTATAATGAATCTGTTTGCCGCCTGCCAATTCACGTTGAAGCAGGCAGATGGCAAACAGATTCATCATAACCACTACAGGCGGACCGGTTTATCATCGGTCCGCCTGCGGCAGTTCATGTGCAAATAGTAACCGTTTTGCAAATCCGTGCGATCCACCGGAGGGTTCTAAGGAAATGCTGATTAAATCAGCATTTCCTTAGAACCATGCAGGTGTCACGGTGGGAACGTATCCGCACAGCTTCGGAATGAGCAGGCTGATCCCCGGGAAGAAGGTCAGCAGGAGCAAGGTGATCAGCATACAGCCATAGAACGGCAGGGTTGCCTTGACAACCTTTTCCATCGGACGCTTTGCCACAGCAGAACCGATGAAGAGCACCGCACCTACGGGAGGTGTCAGCAGACCGATGCCGCAATTCAGAACCACGATAATACCGAACTGAATGGGATCGATGCCTATCGAGGTCGCGATGGGCAGCAGGATTGGCGTCGCAATCAGAATAATGGGAGCCATATCCATGATGCAGCCCAGTACCAGAAGAATCAGATCCAGCAGCAATGCAATGATGATCGGGTTATCCGTCAGGTTGGTAATCGCCGTTGCAGCCAGATCCGGCACATGGAGCGTTGTCAGGCAGTAGCCAAAGGCATTGGAGCAGGCAATCAGGATCAGCACAATGGACAACGTGTTGATACACTCGCCCAGCTCGTTCCAAACGCCCTTCCAGTCGAGTCCCTTGTAGACAAAGACCGAAACAATCAACGAGTAAATAACGGCGATTGCCGCAGATTCCGTGGCAGTGAACACGCCGCCGACAACACCGAACACGACGATAACAACTGCCGCCAAAGCCCAGATGGAGGTACCCATCTGCTTGATAAATGCCTTGATGCTGAACTTATCCCCCTTGGGATAGTTGCGCTTGACGGAGATGATATAGGAACCGACCATCAGGCTTGCAGCCAACAGGGCACCGGGCAGGTAACCTGCAAGGAAGAGGCTTCCTACGCTGATACCGCCGGCGGTAGTGGCGTAGATTACCATGTTGTGGCTGGGCGGAACCAGCAGTCCCTCGCAGGAGGATGTGATGGTTACCGCGGTGGAGAAATCGGCATCATAGCCCTGATCTACCATCATGGGAATCATGATGGAGCCGATGGAGGCTGTGTCGGCGGAGGCAGAGCCGGAAATACCGCCGAAGAAGTAGGAGGCTACGATATTCACCATTGCCATGCCGCCGCGCATCCAGCCGACGCAGGCATTGGCCAGCGCAATAAGCTTTTCGCTGATGCCTCCGGAGCCCATCAGGACGCCCATTGTGATAAAGAACGGAACCGCCATCAGGCTGAAGGAAGAAATACCCTTGACCATCTGCTGGCACAGGGTGTTAAAGCTCAGCCCCTGCACGCCAAGGCACAATACCGTGGACAAACCAACCGCATACGCGATGGGGAAGCGCAGGAAAATCATTACGAAGAAACTGCCGAGCAGTACGGCAATAGCGATTGCTTGCGAATCCATTATGCGTCAGCCTCCTTTACAAAAAAGCTTCTGATGTGGTTGTACAGCGCTTCCACCTCAAAAACAATCATCGCAGCACCGGCCAGCGGCACAGGGAAATACATCCAGAAGCGGGACAGCCACGGCATCGAAACGTAGAATCCTCGTCCGCCCAGCGTGGAGGCATAATTCCAGCCGCAAACCATCATAATCCCCCCGAGTACCAGCACGCCTGCATCCGCCAGAATATCCAAAACCTTTACCACGATTTTGGGCAGGTACGGATCAAATGCAGTCATGCGAATATGTGCCCCGCGTCGAATTGCCAACGCAGCGGAAAGCACAGCCATGTAACTCATCAGGGTCAGTACGATCTCCTCCGACCACGAAGGATCCGAGATGAACGGAATGTAACGACCGGCAACTGCGTAAGAGGTGATAAGGATATCGGCAACGAGCAACAGCTTGCAGACAAACATCACCACCTTGTATACGCCGTCATAGACCGGACGCACCTTATCGAGCGTCTTAAAAATGTTTGGCATCGCTACGGCCTCCTAAAATAAATCGGGCGGTGCGGCCGCGCCGCGCCGCCCTGTGTGATTTACGTACGCTCAGGTAAAAGATTTATTTTGCAAAATCCTTCAGCTGCTGGTACAGCTCAGCCTGACTCTTGGTATTCTCTTCGATAACCTCGGCGCAGGCATCTGCCCAGGCCTGTTTGTCCGTAACCTCGACAACGTTGCAGCCTTCGGACTTCAGCTGCTCAAGGACCTTGTTCTCCTCGCTCTCCGAAAGCTGGGCGTTGAACTCCTGCGCATACTTACCGGCTTCCATGATGCACTGCTGCTGGTTCTCCGTCAGCTTGTTCCATGCATTGTCCGTGATGACAACCTGCACGGCGCCCAGGGTGTGACCATCCAGAATCAGGTTGTTGGCAACCTCCGGGAATGCGTTGGACTTGTAGTTGGCGATGGGCTGCTCTGCGCCATCCACAACGCCGGTCTGCAATGCGCTGTACAGCTCACCGAAGGAAACGACCGTCGGAGAAGCGCCCAGGCCTTCAACCATGCCGTTCATAACCGGGTCGTTGGAAACGCGCAGCTTCATGCCCTTGAGATCCTCAAGACCGGAAACCGGATCCACGGTGAAGAAATGACGGAAGCCCTCCTCGCCGTAGAATATACCACGGATGGGCAGGCCGATTTCCTGCGGCTCGTCCAGGAACTCCTGTGCCAGATCCGAGTTGGCAAAGTTCCACCAGTGCTCACGGCTCTCCCAGGTGTAAGGGATGGACAGCAGCGTTGCCTTGTTGCAGCCGTAGCTGGTCAGAGCAAAAGCAGAGATACGGGACATATCGATGGTGTCGCCGCCGGCCAGAATGTTGTCGAGAACGTCATTCTCGGATCCCAGAACGCCGGAGGCCTGAATATCAATCGTAATGGAGCCGCCGGAGAGCTCTTCCACCTTCTCCTTGAAGGCGGTAGCCGTCTGACCAACGATTGTGTCCAGCGGGTTAACCTCCGCATAGACAAGCGTCACGGCAGGGTCGCCGGAAGCAGCGGCGGTATCACCGGCGGTCTCCGCAGCGGCATCGGTCGGGGTCTCTGTGGTCGCCTCTTCCTTCGCCTCTGTGGTTGCCTCCGCCGGGGCAGATGTGTTGCTGCTGCCGCAAGCAGCTAAGCTAACGGCCATTGCAGCAGCCATTGTGAGGGAAAGTAACTTTTTCATGATGGATCCTCCTTCTTACTTCTATTCTGATTGGACAGCCCCCCTCCGGAGCACTGCCCCGTTGACAATTCCCACTTTATCGAGATCATCATAACCGTGCAATGCGTTCACAAAAATGTGCTGCTTTTCAAAAGAATATGCGGTTTTTGTTTGTGCGTTTTGCGTGTGCGGCGCGTGTTGCACCCGGTAATGTGCAATAAAAAAAGACCTCTCCGCGCAGAGAGGTCGTTATTTTCACGAATCCTTTCATCTTTTATACTTTTCCCCGCAGGCCCGGATGCGCTCAATCAATGCCTTCTGGCCGGCGTATTGTTCATAAATCGGCTGCACCGCTGCCTGAAACCGTGCCAGCTCCCCGGCGCTTAACGTCGTGACGGTTACTCCCGCCGCACGCATCCTCTGCTCCGAGTTTTCTTCCTCCTCTGTCCAAAGCTCCCGCTCCAGCTCCTGCGCCTCCTTTGCACATTCGCGCACAAGCTCCGGATATCCCTCGTCCAGCGCCGCCAGCTCTTCCATCGCTTCTCCGCTGGCCAGCAGCAGCTCCGGGATTCGCGTATGCTCGTCCAGCAGCATGTACTTGGACACCTCGTAGTGCCCGGTAAACGCATAGCTGGGCCAGTTGTTCTCCGCCCCGTCGATTTCCCCTTTTGCCAGGGCGCTGTACACATCGTCATAAGGAAGCGGCACAGGCACCGCCCCCAGATCACTGACAATGCTCTGCATCAGGCTTGACTCACCGATGCGGATACGCAGTCCCTTCAAATCGTCCAGCGTTTCCACCGGTTCGTTCGTGTAGAAATGCCGCGCCCCCGCATCAAACCACGCAAGCCCCGTCAGCCCGATCCTTTTCCGGATGGAATCCAGGAACACCTGCCCGATGGGACCATCCAACGCCGTCCACATGTGGTCACCATCCTCATATAGATACGGAAGCTGCAAAACATAGGTCTCCGGAACGAATTCTCCCAACGACATGACCGATATGCGGGAAAAATCGATGCCCCCACACTCCATCTGCTCGACGATGCTGGTCTCGCTCCCCAGCTCGCCATTGCTGTAAACCCGCACCTGAACCCGTCCGCCGGTTCGTTCGAAAATCATCTCGGCAAAGGCACGTGCCGCTCTCGTTGTAGGGTATCCCTCCGGCTGGTTCTCTGCATAGCGCAGGATCAGTTCCGGCAGAGGTTCCGTCTCCTCCGTCTCTCGATGCAGCCAGAACGCCCCCGCAGCCGCAGCCGTCAGCAAAAGAGCCGCAAACAGCGGAAAATGTCGCAAAAACCGTCTCATTCCGCCGCCCCCCTGCGATTATGCGCGACGCCGCGGCGATATTGCGTCGGCGTCAGGCCGGTGCGTTTTTTGAAAGCGCGGGTAAAATAGCTGGCATCCTCGTATCCTACCATGCCGGCAACCTCGGATGTGGAGCGAAGCGGATCTCCCAGCAATTCGCAGGCAGCCCGCATCCGCGCCTCGGTCAGGTAGTCAAGAAATCCAACGTGCAGATATTTTTTGAACTGACTGGACAGGTACGCCGGGCTGATGTTCAGAATATCTCCCACGCTGTCCAGAGAAAGCTCGTACATATAGTTTTCGTCGATATAAGCCCTGACCTGCTGCATCAGAAGCTCCATTTTGCCGCCGACTCCGTCCGGCGCAGCATCGTTGTCCTGCTCGGGAGCAGACTCTACCGCAGCAGGTGCCAGATCCGCCAGCCTGCGTTCGGTCTCGATCTGTGCCAATGCCTTGCGGATGGCTCCCTCCGCTTCGTCCGGCACGACAGGCTTTAAAACATAACCGCAGGCCCCCAGCCGCATCGCCTCGTACGCATACTGGAACAGGCTGTAGGCCGTCACGAAAATGACCTTGCAGCCCGGCAGTCTGGCAACCACCTCACGAGCCGCTTCCAGCCCATTGATCCCCGGCATTTCAATGTCCATCAAAATAAGATCGACCCCCAGCAGCAGCGCCTTATCATGGGTGCGGCGGCCGTTTTCTGCGGTATGAACCTCCACCTTGTGGGCAAAGCGTCGGATGACCAGGTCCTTCAATGCCTCCCGTTCCATCGCCTCATCGTCGGCAATCAGAATCTTATACATCCTCGTCCTCCTCCCAGGTCTCGATTAACGGCAGGAACAGCACCGAGCGGGTTCCGTACCCCTGTCTGGAATACAGCCGCAGCGTGCCGGGCGGTTCCATCAGCTGTACCCTTGCCGCCACGTTGTAAATACCGATGTGCTCTCCTGTTTTGGGCGGATTTTTCAGCCCTTCACGCACCGTGCGCAACGCTTCACGATCCATACCGGCGCCGTCGTCCGCCACCGCAATATACAGCATCCGGCGGTGCGGCACACGGCGCACAATGATGCGCACGGTGCCGCCGCTTTCCTTGGGGACAATGCCGTGCTTGAACGCATTTTCCACCAACGGCTGCAGGATAAACGAAGGAATGTGCGTTTCGGTCAGCTCAATATCCTCGCCAAGGTCCCATGTCAGGCGAACACGTTCTCCGAAGCGCACATGATAAATCGCGTAGAAATCGTCCACTATGCGCACCTCCCGCGAGAGCGGAACCTGCAGATCGTTGCTGGCAAGGCTGTACCGCAAAAGCTGCGACAATGCCGTAAGCAGTCCGCTGGTACGCGGGGCCTCCTCTTCGTCCGCCATGCGCAGAATAACGCCCAACGTATTAAAGAGAAAGTGCGGGTCGATCTGGCTGCGCAGCTGCTGCAGACGAGCGCGCTCCATCGTATTCTGCAGCTCGAGGGCTTCCGTTTCGCGGCGGTGCAGCTGGCGCTCGATTTCATTTTTTTCCTGCAGTGTAGCCACCTGCCGGGCCATGGAATGCTTCATCGTGTTGAATGCCCTTACCAGCTGCCCGATTTCGTCATTCCGGTGCACCTGGACGTCCGGGGTGTCGAATTTCCCGTCCCCGATATCGCGCGACGCGGCAACCAGCTGCTGCACCGGATTCAAAAGCTGCCAAACCGAGCCGAGCACCAGCACCCCCAATCCAAAGCAGACGATGGTTGTGAAGATTTCAACAACCTTGAGCCTGGTGTTCAAAGCGGATAGTGTGCTGTAGGTGCTCTGCCCATCCGAGATGGCCGTCTGCAGCAACTCCGAGGTATATTGCTGCAAATACCCCCCGCAATCAGACAGCTGCCCGTAGTAAATGTTCGCTGCCGCTGCCCGGTCGTTTCGTTCAAGCTCTGCGATCAGGTCGTCCAGCATGGCATCGTAGTTGCCATAGGTCGTTCGTACCGCCCGGGCCAGCAGGTACTGTTCCTCTCCCACCTCCGCCAGATTGCCGTTAATCCTCCAGAGCCAGGCATCGCAGACACTGGCGCTCTCCCGCAAGGATTCCTGCAATGCACCGGTATCTCCGTTTTCCCATCGAAAATCGGACAATGCCGCCAATTGTTTCTCCACTCCGCCCGAGAACTGGCTGATGAAGTGGAAGTTTCCGGTCTGTCTGTCCAACCGGTCCATAACAACGTTGGATTGGTAATAGTTGATATAGCGCTGCACCAGCAGTGCACTGAAAAAGACACCCAGAAAAAGAATCATACGCCCCTTCAAGGTCGTATGACGTTGGAAAAAACTCATGTGCGGGCGCTCCTTTTATGAGATGATTCGTGACCCTTCAGAGCCGCATCGAGGTTTTCCGAAGGAAAATCGAGATGTGGATGTTAAACATATGTGCAGATTCCCCTGCTCTGAATCACCACCATTGTACAACTCGAACATTTTCGCGGCAAGTCCGGCGAAATATTCATGAAATATGCTTGCAGCAGCCCGGTATCGTGCTATGATGAATGGAAATTCCGCTGAGGATTTTTGACACGCACCCTCGGAAAAAAGTCTGCGCTATTTGGCTGGTTATTTTGCAAACGATGTACCGGGCAGCGTAAAAATGTGTGAAAACGTGTGAGTCGGAAAGGGTACCGTTATGGCTGTGAACAAAAAAACGCTTTCTGTCCCGGTGCGGCTGGACACCGCCTTATTCCGGGAGTTTTCGGTATTTGATGTGTTTACACGGCAAAAGCGGTGGCGCCGTCCGCTTTTGTTCGCTGTGCTGATGGCAGCATTTGCCGTCGTCTGCTTCACCCAGATCGGCAAACGGGAGGGCGCGGCTCTTCTTGGCACGGTGCTGCTCATTGTCGGCGTAGGCCTCCCCCTTGTGTACATCGCGTCCTTTTTCCAGTCCGTATCCAGGCAGGCAAAACGCATGAAACTGGAAAAGCCCCGCAATGTGTACCGTGTGGAGCTGTCGGCTGACGGCGTGCGCGTGCTGGAAGCTGGCAGGCAGAACAGCCAGTCCTCCGGCCAATGCTTTGAATGGGCGCAGCTGTACGGCGCGTGGCGCACTGCTACTGCCGTGTATATTTATGTGGAGAATACCAAGGCCTATCTATTGCCCGGCAAGCAGATTCCGGGCGGGCCGGATGCCGCCTGGAAATATGTGCAGGAAAAGCTGCCCTCCGAAAAGCAGCATGTCGTGCGGTGATCCGCTGCCTACGCATCTGCGTTTCGTAGGCTTCCATGCTCATCAAAACCATGTCACCCATCAATCCGTTTTATGTAAACCTTACGCCTTGATTACACGAAATCGTGCAACCCGGATACACAGTGCGAGATTGACCGCGGCAGCCAGCGTCATCACCAGTATGACCGCATAGGAGGTGAACCGGTACATCAGGAGAGTCGCTGCCGCAGAGAGGATCAGCGCACTGAGCTTTTTGACGCTGTTCAGCTTTATCAGCATACTTTGCTGACGGCACGGATCCGCTTCTGCCTCCGCAAGCGCGATGTTCTGGATCAATGTAATATAGGGATCACGCACAAAGGCCAACAGCAGATAACCCGCGCAGAGAACGAAGGCGGGATGCTCGAGGAGCGGGGTGCGCGGTGCCAGCTGGAGCAGCATGCCAGCCAGCAACAGCACGGAAACCACAAGAAGCGTACGGTTTCCGACACGCCGGTAGGAGCTGCGCATGAGCAGATTGGACAGGAATCGCAGGAGATAAAGAGCCGCTGCCGTGAAGCTCAGGAGCATCACCGCATAGTCCGATCCCCGGTCCGAGAGAACCGCCTGCAAATGAAGCTTTGCATAGGACAGACCGACCCCCGTCAAAGCTGTAAAAACGGCAAATGACGTAAAGAGGACGGCGGCATCGCTCCGACGCCGAAAAAAGGATTGCTGCCCCTGCGTTGATTCCGCAGCCGCAGACAAACAGATTTCATCTGCCGCGGCATCGCCGCGTGAAAACCAGTAGGTCATACCCACTCCGGCAAGGCTGCAGAGTATGCAGACATACATGGGATAATAGTCATTTCTGCGAAACAGGGCTCCGCAGCTAAGGGCGGTGACGAACATGACAAGCGCTGTCAGGCCGTTCGCATCCGACTGACAAACAACGTATTGATCCTCGGATCCTTCTTGGCTCAGCCGGTTTTTTAATATGACCGCACCGACGGCACCCAATGTGTGCCCAATGCATTTCAAAAGGCCGCCGAGCAAGATCACCGCATAGTTCGGTGCAAGGGTGATGCACACAGCGGATAAGAGAAAGGCAAGGCTCCCCGCACGCACCGCCCGCTGACTGCCAACCTTGCCGATCCATTTGAGAAGGGGATACTGCATCAGCAAAGAGAAAACCAGAGATAAAAAAGTCAGCAGCGAAACCCTGGCCATGGAAACGCCCTTGGCCTGTGTCAGGAAAATCGTATCGCAGACCATGAAGAACAAAAGGTCTGTCTCCAGCGCCGTATAGCCCAGATATCCGATATAGGCGCTGCCGCAGTTCGTTCGTTTTTTCATATGGTTATCATTCGTTTTTTCATATGGTTATCCGAAAAAAGTGCAGGGAAATCCGAATCCGAAATCACGGAGCCGGTCATGAAACTCCAGTGCTCTGTGCTTTGCCTCCCGCAGCACCTGATCCGGGAACAGACCGGGGAGGGCCGCCGAAGCCGTACATATCCTGGCAGCGAGGAATCCCGCAATTTGCCGTTTGGCAGCCGCAAGCTCCGACGGCGCCATATCGCTGCCGTATGCATTGAGAAATGTGTCCAACAAAGCCTCGCCCGCCGACAATTCTGCACGATCCGCATCTTGACCATTCGCCATTGACGGCAGGAAGACACAGTGAGAATACATGCACATCAGGTCGAATATCGGATGGCCTCTTCCGCACAGCAGCAGATCAATAAAGTGAATCTTTGCGCCGTGGATCAGCACATTGGCAGGATGCAGATCACCGTGCACAAAGGTCTGCGCATCCGGAATCGTTTCAAAGATTGCCTTGATTTTCGCTGCCTCTGCGGCGGAGCAATAGGAGCGAGGCAGATTGTCACACAGCACCACAGACACCTGCTTCAGATCCGGGAAGCGGCTGTCCTGAACCACCGTCCGGTGCAGCCTGCGTGCGGCCGCTGCGAAGGCCGCCATTTGCACCTTTGTTTCCGCAGTGTGACCGGCAAGCCACCGCTCCAGCTCCTCGCCCGGTAATTTATCCATAATAATCCCATAGCCGGCACCGGAGCGGACAATTTCATACGCATTCGGGACATCCATGCCGCATGCGTGGGCCGCCTCTGTCAGCACGAGCTCCTGACGGATCAATGTAAAAGGGACCGACGGCTTACAGAGCTTGAGTACCTTGTCGCCCAGATCATATACCGCAGCCGTTCTTCCCTTGCCGATCAGCGGGAGATTGGCGCAGGACTGTGTGCGGAATTCCTCCCAGCTGCCCTCCGGCGGAAGAAGGCTTAGCTTATCCAGTTTTCCGGTTTTCAGCAGCGGAAAATCCTGCAAATGCACAAAGGAAGTCGGAACCATATATTCCGGAAGGACCTGCAACAGTCGCGTGCGCATATCCGCGACATCGATCTCCACATCATCGGTATAGAATACGATGATGGAGGAAATATCCTTCAGCACAAAGCCCCTCACGACGATATGCTTTAGTCCGCAAACCTCTCTGACCGCGTTTGCCACCTCATCCGGCTCAATGCGATACCCGCCGATTTTAAACATTTCATCCAGCCGACCGTGAACAAACAGATTGCCGTCCGCGGTAATTTTTCCGGCATCGCCCGAATGAAAGACTCTTCCCCGAAGCAATTTTCCGGTGCGTACCGGCAGATTCAGATAGCCGCGCACGTACGGATCACGGAAGCAAATCTCGCCCTCCTCTCCCGCAGGAACCTCTGCCCCCTCCTCGTTAAGCACCAGAATTTCCAGATCCGATCCGGATTTCCCGACGGGAGCAGGCGTCATGGGTCGATCCAGTGCATAGACCGTGAGCAGACATCCGGATTCCGTTGATGCATAGCAGTTATAGACCTTCATGTCTTCGATGAAAAGTCCGTCCGCCGGCTCGCTGGAAAGGATGCACATTCGCCATGGCCGGCGGAAGGGATAATGGCTTCTCAAAAAGGTTGGCGTAAGATATCCGGAGTTTACGTGTGCCTCTGAGAGGTATTCATAGAACCTCTCTTCCGTCCTTCCGTATTCATACGGCATGATGGCCAGCGCTGTTCCGAAGGCGCACATCGCAGAGAACAGGATCGGCTGTGAAACGAAATTGAGCGGACTCATCGCCAGAAAGGTGTCCGTGTCGTTAAGAAGCGGCTGTCCGTCGATGCGCATGCTCTTCCATGAATTTTCCATGGTTCCGTATTCATGCAGAACCCCCTTCGGATGCCCTGTCGTACCGGAGGTATAGGCGATATAGCACAGGTGATGCAAATCAACCGGTTCATAGCCGTCCATCGGATCCGTCCGGAGAATCTGCTGCCAGCAGGCCTCGTCAACGAAAAGCCTGCATGCGCAATCCTCACGGATAAAGGCCGTCCGCTGATCATTGTTGCCGGTTTCCGTAAGGACAAAGGCGGCACCGGCACGCATTGTTCCGGCCATGCACGCAAAAAGCCCGATTCCGCGAGGAAGACAATACATCACCGCATCTTCCGCTCCCACGCCCTTCGCATGGAGCCATGCATAGATTCTGCCGCTGAGCTCCCAGAATTCCCCGAAGGAGAAGGATGTCGCCGGATCGTATATCACGCAGGTGCGTTCCGGCGTGTGCATCGCACGGTATTCCAGCATTTCCAGTAAAGTACGCTCTTGCTTCATGGAACAATCCCCCTTCCGTTACTTATTACGCATTGTAAACCGGTCCCATAACAATGAGCACATCAAAAGTGCGTCGCGTCATCCTCATCTGTCCCGACAGCAGCGCCACCGAATCACGCCACCGAATCACAAAAAAACGTTGGAAATCTGTCCTTTCTGACACATCTCCAACGTCTTCTCCCTGCTGTGATTTTCCCCGGTTTTCTCTTACTTATCCAAAATACTGAGTGGTAAGCAATCCGGAGGAAACCGGTACGGAAACAACGGATGCCCCTGCCGCATACGGTGCGATGGAATAGATATCGAAGATAACGATCACTGCATCGTCTGTCATATACCAGTTGACAGTTGAATAGCCTTCATCATCCTGCGTCCGGCTCTCGGAATCTGCCGACGGTGCTCCATTTGCTCCGTAGAAAAACTGTCCTACCGTTGTTTCATAATCATCAAAATACATGGCGCCGGTTTCATCGCTGTTCTTCTGTCTCTGCTGCAGCTCTGCCAGCACGTACTGATATACCCCGTCATAATCCGTGGTTACATCCTTCAGCGAAAGTGCCTTTCCAGTCTGTGCATCGTAATTGCGTCCGTTATAGCTCGTCATCGGATGCGCTCCTCCGAACTGCGCATAATCGCAGCGAAGATAGCTGACCAGCTTGGCATCCGCCCGCTTCAGGATCACCGTATCCTCCAGTGCATACTCCATCACATCGTTTTCTGCGGAAGCATCAACAGAGGTATCATCCCCCGTATCCATGAACATTCCTGCCGCACTCTCCTGCTGGAGTCCTCTCGCCTCTTCGGTATCGGCGCTCAATGCCGCGTTCAGAGCATCGTATCCCGCATCCGTCACCTGAAGTCCCTGAAGCTTGAGGCTGCAGGTTGCCGATGCGGAGCCGGAATCGTACATGGAATCCTCTGTGCTGATTTCCGTCGGAAGCCCGGTATTCTCATTCACGGACAGCAATGCCGTATAGGCGTCTGTCGTATCCTCGGTATAAGCCGCACCGGACGATGTACCGGCGGTACCTTCTTCCGATGTGCCGGTTTCTTCTGCAGAAGTGGTTTCCGTTGCACCATCCGACGCCTCTGCCTGCGTGGACGAATCTCCCGACATGTCCGTCTGTCCTTCCTGCGTCGCAGTCGTCTCTGACGAGGATGCACACCCCGCCATGCTGATTGACAGCGCTGCCGCGGCGATAATGGCTATCGCTCTTGCGGATATGCTTCTTTGATTGTTTTTGTTTGTCTTCTTCATGAATGTTCTCCTTCTATTGTATTACCTGTACTAGGCTCATTAATACAGTACAACAAACTCTCTCACATGAAAAGGGGGTGTGCAAAAACGGCAGCGGCTTGACAAAGCAAGCCGCTGCCGACAATTCGACTGTCCCTGATGCGATTCGAACGCACGACCTTTCGCTTAGGCGCAAGGCGCTTTGCTGTCGTCCCTTGTCGCTCTGTGTCGGTATCTGTCGATAGATACGGGACTTTTTTATGGGTCCGAGTCGCTTCCGGAAAGAAGATCAGCTGTCCGCTATGTAAGTTTACCTGATATTGAATTGCTTTAGCTATGAGTGGTTGTCACACACTGGTTTTCGTCGGTATAATTTCATGTTGATGAACGCTTGATCCATATTCCCGTTTCATTGCATCGATTGAGACCACCCATTGTTTGCCGAATTTGCATACATCTACACCATTTACAAGTTTTCCATAGGAAATTGCTTTCCGTAAGGTACTTTCATTTAGCCCCCATAATTCAGTAGCATCACTGAATGCCATAAGACCGTCAAATGGCGTTTTAGTTAAAACTCCGTTCTCCCACAATTCATCGCAGGACAAGTCCAAATCATCGTCCCAAATGATGCCATAACCGCCTACATCAACAGAAACACCGGCAAACTCGGCAGGATTGCCTTCCAGCTTCTTAAAAACGGGGAGTTTTTCGAATAAAGGTTTGACATCATATATTTTGGTGACACCTTCACTAAACTGAACGCTCAGTTTAAAATCGGAGATCGGAGAAACATTTTTTATCTTATGAAACATAGGCACTCCTCCTTATTCCAGCGGTGGAAGTTTTTTGAATTCTTGCGTTTTCCACATTTCCTGCAGAGATTCTTTATTGATAGAAACCCATTCTTGCACCATTGCCAATGCCTTGGGAGGGAGATGTCCTTCCAACACTTCACCTGTCATAAAATCGATTGCCGACACCTCCTTCTTGTCACTTATATTATGTCACGGTATCGTGATATAATCAACAGACAAATGCTGTAGATATATACGCACGATTGTTTGCTCTATTCAAACCGTATTAGGCAAATTTAACATCTTAAGAGCCAATCTCAGTCGCGGATTGGGTGGTCTGGATGGCGGATTGGGTGGTAGATTGGGTGGGATTTTCTTCTTTTCCAACCAAGCGCATATCTACACAAAAATAGCGGGCAGTCGCTTCCGGAAAGAAGATCAGCTGTCCGCTATGTAAGTTTACCTGATATTATATTTTCGCCTATTCATAGCAGGCACCAAAAGCAGGTCGCATTTCTTCTATCTGCCTGCGGTTGAGTCCATAACCGGAAGCTGTTTTCTCCCAGTTTTCTCTGACAATTGCCAGGATATTTTTTGCATAATCCTTCGCGTCCGTCTCAGAAATTCCGAATCGGACCGCGGTGGAGACGGCAAGCTCGATGCTGATGCTGTTATCCTCCTCGTCGACATTTAAGGATAGTTCGTCACCGTAGGGAACCGGATTTACATCATAAAGAGGCGACAGGATCCAACCCTGCTCTGTAAGAATGAATGCATGATTTCGCAGATGGTCATCTGTGTCGGTAACGGCCATGTTGAAAACAATCCGTTTCCAAAGCTCCAGCAAATCCTGTTTTGGCTGAGCGCCATAGGACTTAATGAAAGCTGCCATATCCAGATAGCTTGTTCCATCGGCTGCGGATGCCCCATCTGTTTTGCCGAGCAATGTCATGGCAGAAGCAAAGTGCACCCTCTTATTCAAAACACGGTCAAATCGCTTTATCAGGTACGTGCTTCCGAGATTGGAAAATTTCTCAAGCTTGGCCTCCGGAACATTTAACCCGCAAAGACCTGCCAGATCATGTGCCACCATTTCCCATGCACCGGTATCATTTTCATCATTTCTGGACGGAAATTTGGCAATCCATAACTGGTCCTTTGCGTCTACCACCGTTGCCTTAGGTCTTGCACCGCCAAGAGAGGAGCCGGGCTTAATCAATTGGTTCAGCCATTTTTCGGTCAAACCGCTTTCGTCACTTTCGAAATTCCTGGATGCTTCCTCTAATGTGCGAAGCGTCGCCCACGGGGGAGCAGCTGTTTCTTTGTCATCGGAAAGAAATGGTCCATCCGGATCTGTTTTAAATCGAATGCCGCCCATTCGTGTTTCGTCATATACTCCCAGCAAATAGTCGCTGTCGTACAGCTTAGATGGCTTACGTCCTTCCTTTTCCGCCAGGATTCTTTCTCGTTTATTCATAAGAACGCGTCCCCAGCGATCTGGAGATGCATCCGCGAACAAACCAAAGATTGTTCTTCCGGCTGGATACTGCCTGCCGGAATATGGCATGAGTTCCGGATCCAATGTGAGTTTAAGTGAAGTCTTCTTAAGCCAGTCCTTATCGTACTCAAAGGAATAGGATTCCCCGCCTTTGATGATATTCACATACAGAGTTCCCATTAGGATCGGACATCCTGCACTGAAATCATCGTAGACAAAAATAGTTTTCTGATTGGATGCCATTAGTTACTCCTTGGAGCTCGTTTCCTCGTGATCAGATTCAGATCCTGAAGCTGTCTGCCCATTTCATCATCCTTTGCAACAAGCAGAAGATCCTTGTCGAGATTGTTCAGCGCATGTAGAACAGCTGCATAGATTCCCATAGCTACAGACGGATCACCCTTTTCGACCTTCCACAAGGAAGCGCGGCTGATTCCTGCACGTTCTGACACCAGCTCCGCTGACAGGCTGCGTCTTAGTCTGGCAAGTTTGATCTGCTCGCCCATGGTCTTCAGTATTTCCTCAGTTCCCGGAAGTATATTATATGCAGCTTTTTTCATCTCATTCACCACCACGATAATGTTTATTATTATAAACGTAAACACAGAATTTGTCAATCTTAGAGAATGTTATGTGGCCATTCT
>CAVAUJ010000050.1:0-17798 GCA_963591995.1 Succinivibrio sp. | reverse complement strand
TTCCCTAGTACATCGTTTGCAAAATAACTAGCCAAATAACGCAGAACTTTTTTCTGAGGGTGCGTGTCAAAAAACGTAGGCGTAGCGGGCTACGCTGAGGATTTTTGACACGTGCAATCAGGAAAAAGGGCCAGTTAGTTTGGCCAGTTATTTAAAAATCGATGTACTAGTAGTTAATCCTGCGGTTTCTGGCCGTCACCTGCCAATGCTCCACCACTTCGCCCTTCCTGGCAATGAGCACCTCCGGGTAGAGGGCCGACGTCGGGCAGATATGCGTGGGAATGACATACAGGCAGGCGCCGATCGGCGGTATCCTGTCCGCGTCCTTGAGCTGCCAGACCCAGTGCTCCTCGTTCTGCATCACCGATTCCGCATCCTCATATCCGCAGATAAAGCCCCTTTGCCCCGGCGGATCCGATGCAATGCCCTTGTAGCCAAGGTCCAGTGTGAAGCGCCCCGGTGCAGGGTGGCTGACCACCCGCGTCATGACAACGGCCCCCGGCGTGCAGTCCAGATCCGGAATTCCCTCCCGGTAGCCCGCATCGTGAACAAAGGAAGTCCCCGGGGAAAGATACCATGCGTCATCCTTTGCATGGCACGGGAACGACGGTGTGCCGCCGGCCACAATGATGCTGCATGCATACCCGTCACGCCGCAGATGGGAGACGATCCCGGCAATCACCGCATCCGTCTCGGCAACCTTCCGGTCGCGAACCGCATACTCCTTCTCATGACGGTTGCCGTCATAGCAATGGAGCCCCTCCAGCCTCAGATGGGCAAGCGCCGCACTCTCTTTGTAGAACGACTCCACCTGCTCCATCGGAACGCCGGTGCGGTCCAGCCCGGTGTTGACATCCACGAGACAAGCCAGCTCATAATCCATTCTGCCGCACAGCTCCGAGAGCAGCCGCATCTGACCGAGGTCGTCCTCCACCGCATAGAAGGTCGTACCCGGATACCCCTTGGCCAGCTCGATCAGTCTCTTCTGATTGGGCCCGATGAGCGGATAGGCGACAATCACCCTTTCCGCTCCTGCCATGGCCGCCATTTCCGCCTCCGCGATGGTCGCCGCCTTGAATTTGCAAATGCCGTACGACATCAACAGCTCCACCATTTTGATGCACTTGTGCGTCTTGATGTGCGGCCAGAGCCGTTCCGGACCGCCGGCAATCCGGATGATTTCCTCTGTGTTCCTGCGGAGGATGTCAAGATCATAGATGAGACTCGGCGAAATGATCTCCTCCGTATTGTTCAGAACGTATCCTTCCATGTTCCATCCTCTTTCAACGATTCTCTTTTGAAAATCCCCGGTCCGCCCGGATGGCCGTGCCGTAGTTCTCCGGTGTTTTTGCTTCGTCCCGGTAGGCGATGCCGCCGTTGACAATGCACGCGCTCAGTCCCGTGGACAGGAGTGTCGGGCTCTCATAGGTCGCATGATCGCGGAAAACCTCCGGATCGAAAACATTGATGTCCGCCCAATATCCGGTTTCAATCGCGCCGCGCCCCGCAAGTCCCATTCGCTCCGCCGGCAGAGACGTCATCTTCCTGATCGCCTCCTCCATTGAAAGGAGCTTTCTCTCCCTCACGTATTCGCGCAGCACCTTCGGGAAGGAGCCGTACATTCTCGGATGGGGCGTATCGGTATCCGCATAGATGGAATCCGAAATGAATACCGTATAAGGAAGCTTCACCACCGCATCGATGTCATCCTGGCACATGCTCATATTGATGATCGCCGTGCGCCCGTTCTCGTCATGCATCAGATAGCCCGCCAGAGCATACGCATCCTCGTAGCCGAATTTCGCCGCAGCATCCACCACGTTATACCCGAGGAATTTCCGGTTGTGCTCGTTTGCAACGCCGGAAATCAGGATTCTGTCCCAGCCGAGCGTCAGGCAGAAATTGTCCCAGTCGTCGTATTCCACCGAAGCCATCTTGCGGAAGCTCTCGATTCCCTCCGGCGTCCCCAGCCTTTGCAGCGCCGCCGTCATATCTCCGTTTACAAAGGCCGGCGGCAGCATGGTCGTCAGCGCCGTAGAGCCGCCTTCGTAGGGATAGAGGTCGCAGGCAACCCATTGTCCGGCCGCCCTGGCTTCGTTGATCGCATCGATGGCACGGTAGATCTCCCGGTTCCAGTTCTTCATCCCGCAGGACTTGAAATGGCTGATCTCCACCTTGCAGCCGACGCGTCTGCCGATCTCGATCATCTCCTTGACGCTCTCCACCATGCTGTCGCCCTCGCCGCGGATATGGGCGGTAACGATCGAGTCGTATCTTCCCAGCGGCTCCAGCATCCGGACGTAATCGTCGGTGGAATTATAGCATTCCGGCAGATACATGATCCCGACGGAAATGCCGGGAGCGCCCTCCTTCAGGGCGTCCTCAATCAGCCCCCTGGCCTTTGCCATCTCCTCTTCGGTAAACGGCGTATTCGAGAAGCCCTTGACGGCAATCTTGACGTTGCCGGTGCCGATCATGGCCGCCATGTTCAAGGGAAGCGGCAGCTTCTCCAGACCGGCCATGTAATCATGATAGGAATAGATCCCTCTCACCGGAGGTCCCAGCACCGGTTCATCAAAATCATAGGCCTCCTGCGCCTTTGCAGGATCCTCATTGCACGGGGTCAGAGAAATTCCGCAATTGCCGACCACCGTCGTCGTGATCCCCTGCGCCAGCATCGGCACAGCAAAGGACATATCCAGAAACGGCTTGTTGTCGCAATGCCGGTGTATGTCAATGAAGCCCGGTGTCACGGCCTTCCCCGCCGCGTCCAGAATCTCCTCCTCACCGGTAAGTCCCTCACCGATCTGCGCAATCCTGCCATCACGAATCCGAAGATCCGCACGGTACGGTGCATTGCCCCTTCCGTCATAAATCAAACCATTTTTGATCAGCATGCCCTACCTCACAAATGCGGGGAGCTTTTCCTCCCCGCACACTACTACGAATCTATCCTCTTACGTGATCAGCCGCGGGCCTCAACCACCTTCTGCAGCTTCTGCTCGTCGGTCAGCACCTCGTTCTTGGTGCAAAGCGATACCACCACGCACAGAACCAGGGTCAGAACGGTTCCGGGAATGATCGGGCCCGTGAACACTGTCTTCACCCAATCCGAGATCGGTGCAACGCCCAGATACAGCACACCGAAGACGATGCCGCCAATGACCGATGCAAGGCCGCCCTGCCAGGTTGCTTTCTTCCACTTTGCTCCCAGAAGCATGGCGACGGATACGCCGGGGATCACCGAGCCGATGACGTTGCTGATGTAGCTCATGACGTCCTTGGCGAACAGCGTGGCAAAGAATGCCAGAGCAAGGGTCAGAACCGTTACGATTCTGGAATATTTGCCGACCTTCTCCTCCTCCAGCTTCTTGCCGGTGAACAGAGGATATACATCCTGAATGAAGATGGTAACCGCTGCGATGGCATCCGAGTCACCGGAGGACATCGTTGCCGAAAGACCTGCGATCATGAACAGCAGTCCCAGCACCGGTCCGAGCGCAACCGTTGCGATGTAGGTGAATGCGTAATCCGGTGTATCCAGCACAGCCTGTGCCCCCGTGTTGGTGGCAATGGTAAAGGCTGCCATGCCGATGATGGCCGGGATGAAGGAGAAGACAAAGAGGAGACCTGCCGACATCAGAAGGCTCTTGCTGCCGGTCTTGGCATCCTTGGAAAAATACAGCCGCATTCTGTAGGTAGGAGTGCCGAGGCAGGGAACGCCCACCGAGAGGATCAGCGTAACCAGTGCCATCAGGCCCACGTTCTCGATGCCGTAGAAGCTAAGACCGCCGCCCTTGCCGTTTGCGATGAGCGTCTCCGAGATGCCGCTCCAGCCGCCGGCCGCCGGAATGGATATGAACAGGATCGCCACAAAGCCTGCCAGCAGGATGATCAGCTGGATCAGGTCGGTCCAGACCACCGCGACCAGACCGCCGATGATGACGTAGATACCGAAGCCGCATACCGCAACGATCTTGGCAACGGTTGCATCCATGCCCGTGATGTAGGAAAGATACGTCGCGCCGCCGTTGATGTGATTGCCGAGCCATACCACCTCGATCACGTACATCATGACGCTCATCACGGCCTTCATGTGCTTATCGCCGTTGAAATAGAACTGTGCCTCCTCCGCCATCGTGACAAAGCCCTTTCCGTGCAGGTCCTTGTCCTTTGTGATCAGCCACAGAACGATGAGACCGAGCGCTGCGCCGAGCCCGTATGCCGAGCCGTAGAAGCCGCCCTTGAAGCCGTTGGCCGTTGCGCCGATGGCCGATCCCGTTCCGATCAGCGTGGCCGCCATGGTTGCAAAAATCAGAAACAGCGGGAATTCACCGCCGCCGGTAAGATATCCCTTACCTTCTGCCTTACCCTTACTGGCAATGGTTCCGATTACGATCATTGCCGCAACATACAAGATAAATCCAACGATAAATAATGTTGCATTCGCTGTGCTTAACATCATACCCTCCTCATGAAGTTTTCCGGTTTATACGGTTTATGCTGTCTGTCCTATGCTGCCTTCCTCTCCCGTACCTCCTCTCTTCCGTTCGCGTCCGGGCCGAATCCAAATCAATTCCGAACCGAGTCCGAAGACAAATCCGGAATCGGGCCCGAACCGAATCCACACACTGACAGCAAAAAAGTCATCTGCCGCCGACGGCAGATGACTCCTTTGTCATCAGGCATAAAATCAGCAAAGTGCCAATTCTATATCGGTCATCCACAAGTCACGTCATTTAAACACTTTGTTGATTTCATTCCGATGTGTCGCTGAGTTTTTCTACAAACAGTGTATGTTATGCCCTCTCCTGTGTCAACGAGGATTTCCATATTTTTTTATAATAATTCTTCTAAACACTGTGATATAGCTGTGTTTCGCACCGTTCTTCCTTCCCGCAGAGTTGTTATCGTTTTTCCGACAAAATTGTATTAGAATAAACATTTTGTTGACGCAGCTCACCCGGTATGACTTTCTTCCTCCTCTTTTCCTGTGCTACAATGAAGATCCGGTGCCGGGGACTGCAAAGGGGCAATCCACGGCACCGGCCAAATCAAACATACGGTTGCGGTAACGGTCCGGCAGGCGCTGAGCCGTTGCCTGTAGTAACATCGGGGTGAAAATCTTATGGGCTTTGTCAGCGATAATCTGGCGCTTTTATCGGATGTGGCAGGTGCGATTGCACTTGCCTTCGGATCCAATTGTGAGGTGGTCCTGCATGACCTCACGCTTCCCTACAACAAGACCATCGTTGCCATCTGGAACGGGCATGTAACCGGCCGCAAGGTGGGCGACGGCGGCACCAATGCCGGTCTTGAGGTCCTGCGCGGTTCCGTTGCGCCGAAGGATCAATGCTATATCAACACGCTGGAAAACGGAAAGGTCCTTCGCTCCACCAGCAAATATTTCCATGATGAATACGGAAAGGTCACCGGGAGCCTCTGCATTAACTTTGATATCACGGGCATGCTGCAGACCTCCTCTGTTCTGAGTGATCTTGTCGCCGCGCCTGCCAGCGCAGATTCGCAGGACCCGGAATTTTTCACCGGCAACATCGATACGCTGCTGGAGGAGCTCATGAACGGCGCGCTGGACCGTTACGGGAAGCCCGTCGAGGACCTGAGCAAGGATGAAAAAATCCAGATCGTGAACGATCTGGATAAAAAGGGATTCTTTCTCGTCAAGAAATCCACCGAAAAGCTGGCGGATTTCCTTGGACTTTCCCGCTTCACTATATACAATTACCTAAAGAAAGAGTGAAGGAGGAACCCCGCGGGAATTTGTCTTCCCGGGAAGCACATCTATGAACATTCAGCAGGCAAAGCAGGAAGTCATCCGTACCGTTCTGGCCTATACCCGAAAGGATGCCGCCGGGGAATATCTCATTCCCGGTGAGAAGCAGCGGCCGCTCCTTCTCATCGGACCGCCCGGCATCGGCAAGACCGCCATCATGGAGCAGGCGGCCGCCGAGTGCGGCGTCAATCTGGTCTCCTATACCATCACCCACCACACGAGACAGAGTGCCATCGGTCTGCCCTTCCTGGAGAAGAAGTGCTACGGCGGGAAGGAAACCACCGTCACCGAATACTCCATGAGCGAGATCATTGCCTCCGTCTATGATCAGATCGAGCGAAGCGGCATTGCAGAGGGCATCCTCTTTCTGGATGAGATCAATTGCGTTTCCGAAACGCTCGCTCCCACCATGCTGCAGTTCCTGCAATACAAAACCTTCGGCACGCATGCCCTCCCTAAGGGCTTTGTCATCGTAACCGCCGGCAATCCGCCGGAATACAACAAGTCCGTCCGGGAATTCGACATCGTCACGCTGGACCGCATCCGCAGAATCAACATCGAAGAGGACCTCTCCGTCTGGCGCAGCTACGCCTATGCCGGCGGTGTCCACGGCGCCATCCTGGCCTACCTGGACATCCGGAAGGATCATTTCTACTCCATCCGGACCGACGTGGAGAGCCGCCGTTTCGTTACCGCCAGAGGCTGGGAGGATCTCTCGCGGATCCTCAAGGTCTACGAGGAGCTCCAACTTCCCGTCACGGAGGACCTTGCCGGGGAATATCTGCAGGATCCGGAGATCGCGCGGGATTTCTTCCACTACTACGAGCTTTACAACAAATACCGCACCATCTACCGCATCCCGGAGCTCCTTTCCGGTACGATCCGCGAGGAAACACTCGCCGTGAAGAATGCGCCCTTCGACGAAAAGCTCTCGCTCATCGCCCTTCTCGTCGATGCACTGGCCGGAGATTTCCGACGGTGGGAGGAGGACAAGGCCGTGCAGGAACTGCTCCTGCAGACGCTCCAAAGCCTCACCGTGCGGTTAAAGAACGGCGAATCCGCCCCGGCCGCGCTGGAGGAGGAGATCCGCAGCTTTTCCGCCGACCTCGAAAAAAAGGAGGCCGCACACCTCCTTCTCCGGGACGAAGTGAAGCGCCATCGCCTCGCGCTTGCCGCTCTCTCCGATCTGCAGGGAGAGCTGACCGAGGCCGCCGTTTCCGGACAGGAGGCCTTTGTCCTCTGCAGAGACTGGTTCGCTGCACGGGAACAGGAAAGACAGCAGTCCGCGGCCGCTGCCGGCGACCGCCTCACCCATGCCTTCACCTTCCTCGCCAAATGCTTCGGCGAGGGACAGGAAATGGTTCTCTTTCTCTCGGAGCTTGCCGCCGACGCCGGTGCTCTCCGCTTTGTCAACGATTGCGGAAACGAGGCTTATTTTAAATACAATAAGCTCCTCCTTCTCGATGAGAGAAGGAGGAGCCTTACCCGGGATGTTCTGCAGCTGATGCCGCAGTGATTCCCGGCAGTCCTCACGCTTTCGGCCGTCCCGCCGATTTTAATCACGAATCCGTCCGCGAGCGGCCGACTCATACGGAACCCGTCAGGCGCTAAACAGGCGCAGATCGATATACCGTCTTCCCCGCGGCGATGGTGCAGCGCACCACGCCGGGCAGGGTTTCCCCGATGAAGGGCGAATTGCAGGACTTCGAGCGGAAGCCCTCCTTTGTCACGGTCCATTCCGCTTCCGGATCGAAGATTACCAGATCCGCGCACGCTCCCTTCTCCAGTCTGCCCGCCGGCAGCCCGTAATAATCCGCCGGATTGCACGTCAGCATCGCCAGCATCTGCGCCATGGTCAGGTATCCGGGCTCCACCAGATGCTTCAACGCCAGCGACAGCGCCGTTTCCAGACCGATCATCCCGCTCGGCGCCTTCCAGAGAGGCTCTGCCGCCTTCTCCTCCTCGCTGTGCGGTGCGTGATCCGTGGCAATAATGTCAATCGTGCCGTCCTGCATGCCGCGAACGATCGCCATCCGGTCCTCTTCCGTCCGAAGGGGCGGATTCACCTTTGCAAGGCTCCCCTTTTCAATGACAGCCTGCTCCGTCAGGGAGAAGTGGTGCGGCGTTGCCTCCGCATGAATCTGCGGATTTACTTTCCGGGCCTGCCGCACCAGCTCCACGCCCTCCTTCGTGCTGATGTGCTGGATCAGGAGCTTCGCGCCGAGCTTCTTTGCAATCTCCGTATCCCGTTTCACCATGGCAATCTCTGCCATGCGGTCGGACCCGCCGATGCCGAGATACCGCGCCGCTTCTCCGCCGCCGTGAATTCCGTTCTCCCGGATGTAGGCGGGATCCTCCTCATGCAGGCTTACCGGAACGTCCAGCCCCTTCGCCCGGCGAAGCGCCTCCGTGAAGACCGCCTCCTCCAGAATCGGCTTGCCGTCATCGGTGAAGACCACCGCTCCCGCTGTCTTCAATGCAGCAAGATCGCTGACCTCCCCGCCCTGCATTCCCTTTGTCACATTGGCCGCACTGAAGATGTGAATGGCTTCCCTGCCGCCGCGTGTGAGAATGTCCGTGAGGACCTCCGGCGAATCCACCGCCGGATTCGTATTGGCCATCAGGACCACCGTCGTATAGCCTCCCGCCGCAGCGGCCAGTGCCCCTGTGTGCAGGTCCTCCTTCCAGGTAAAGCCCGGATCCCGGAAATGCGAGTGCGTGTCCACCAGTCCCGGCGCCACAATGCACCCGGAGGCGTCCACGATCTCCGCATCCGTTACCTCCCGATAATCCGCAGGAAGTTTCTCTCCCGCAGGGATCAATGCCTCAAGCCTTCCGTCTCTTCCGATGAGAACATCCCGCTTCTCCTGCAGCCCGGAGGCAGGGTCGATGACAAAACCATTTCGGATCACTCGCATTGCAGTCCTTCTTTCTCGTCCGGTACATTGTTTGCAAAATAATCGCTACATCGTTTGTAAAATAACCGGTCTGATAACACAGAACGTTCCCGATCACGCGGAACGTTTTCCGTCAGATTCTCCGATACCGGCAGTGCAGGTAAAAGGCAAAGCTCAGCAGACCAAAGGTCTGCAGGAGCTGCAGAATCACCGAGGACCAGACGATGGCGACCGCCCGGTCGAGAATGACATAGGTGCCCATCTGCACCAGGGAGGCTGTCAGAATGAAAACCGCGATCAGGCCGGCGGCCGTAATCTTCATAATCCTGTCCCCCAGCATCACGCCGGTGATGAACATACCAAGAGAAATCGCCACCAGCATGCCGATGTATTTGAAGGCATGCGTGTTGTTGTACATGGTCCGGAAAACCGCCATGGCATTCGCATCGGCCAGATCAAAAAGTGCAAAAAGATCCGCCACAAAATTCCGGTAAATGTCCGTCAGCACCAGATCCGCCAGCTTGATCCCCACCAGGACCACCGCCCAGACCTCCAGGAGCTGAAGGACGACTCCGCCCGCAAGAACGACGTGACCGTCCGTCGCCTCCACCGGTGCCCGTTTTTCATTCTGCCTCTGCAGTGTGCGGTAGGCAAGGAAGAACTGGAGGCCGATGACGGCAACCTGCACCAGCGACAGCAGGAGCTGGGCTCTCCAATAGCCGGCATTGAGCATATCCGGATTGAGCGCATCCGCCCGGTTGAAGGTGATCCGCACCAGTCCGCCCGCACCGGCAAAGATCAGATTGATGAGTGCCACATTGCAAAGGGTCCAGGACAGGACATGTGACCGAAAGCCCGCGCGGATGCGCGGATGCGCCTTTCCGATATCCGAAGCCATGCAGGGCACCTCCTCCCCGGCGTGAAACCGCTCAATTGCCTGCCTGCGCACTACATTGCCGGCAAAATCAGAACCATCCAAGACTCTGGAACAGCAGAACCGCCAGCAGAACAGGGGCCGCGAAGCGGACCATGAAGCAATACAGCCGCTTCCAGGCCATCTTCGTTCCCGTCTTCTCCACCTCCTCTACAACAACCTGCGGTCCCAGAACCCAGCCGATGAGAATGCAGGTGAGGATGGATACCACGGGCATCAGTATGCTGTTGCTCAGATAATCCATGATGTCAAGGATCTGTGCCGTCGCGCCGTTTGGCAGCCTGCACTCCACATAGAGCACATTATAGCCCAGGCACACGATCACGCCGACCACCAATGCATAGATTCCGCACAGCGCGCAGGCGCGGCGTCTCGTCATGCTCCTGCGGTCCATCAGACTCGAAACCATGGCCTCCAGAATGGAAACCGATGACGTGAGGGCCGCGAACAGGACCATCACGAAGAACACCAGTCCGACCAGTGTGCCGATTCCGCCCATGGCCCGGAACACCTTCGGAAGCGTAACGAACATCAGGCTCGGGCCTGCCGACATGCCCTCCGTTCCCATAAAAGCATAGACTGCAGGCACGATCATCATCCCTGCCAGAAAAGCCACCAGAGAATCAAAGAATTCGATTCTTTGAATGGATTGCTGGATGCTCACATCATCCTTCATATAGGAGCCGTACGCAATCATAATGCCCATGGCAACGCTCAGGGAATAGAACAGCTGCCCCATGGCATCCACCACCACCGAGAGAAATCCGCGCACCGTCATTCCCGAAAGATCCGGAATCACATAAACCCGCAGTCCCTCCATGGCGGTTCTGGTCACTCCGTTTGCGTCGGTATGCTCAATGGTCAGGCCGAAAATTCCGATGCAGACGATGAGCACCAGGAGCGTCGGCATCATGATTTTCGAGCATCTCTCAATGCCCTTTTCCACTCCCAGGTACACAATGAAGAAGGTCGCCGCCAGGAAAATGAGCATGAACACGATCGGCCCGGGAACCTGCGTGATAAAGCCGGTGAAATTGCCGTCCTCCGCGGCAGCCTCCGCCCCGCCTGAGGCAAAAACAATAAAATACCGCAGCACCCATCCGCCGATGGCGCAATAGTAGGGGAGAATGATGGTGGGAACCATGCACGCGAGCACACCCAGAAAGCCCCACCGCGGCCGCAGCCTTGCATAGGCTGTCAGCGGGCTCTGCTTCGTCCGGCGGCCGATGGAAATCTCTGTGGTCAGCAGCGCAAAGCCAAAGGTGAGGGCCAGCAGCAGATACACCGCCAGGAAAATTCCTCCCCCGTCCTTTGCCGCCAGATACGGAAATCTCCAGATGTTCCCCAAGCCGACCGCGCTTCCTGCCGCGGCCAGCACAAAGCCCAGCGAACCGCTGAAGCTCCCACGATGTTTCTCCTGCATTTGTTCCTTCTCCCTTCTGTCTGTCGAACCTGTTGAATCCCCTTATCCTGCCGAATCTTCCGCCCCCGCATGTGTCCGCAGGCAAATGTACGCAGACAAATGTCCAATGGAAAATGCATGCATTCAACTGCGCACCGTTAAATGCGTAGCGGAGATTCCGCAGTCAGAATCTGATTCTATCACAGGTTCGGTCTCTGCAGAAGGAACGGATCTACGCAGCTGTCTTCTCCTTACGGCCAAGATATATGAAGAAGCACACGTTCAGCACGATTCCGACAAGGGTAGAGGTCGGCGCCGCCAGTCCGATCCGTGTGAGGCTGGCATCCGGCTGAATGCTCATATAGTAGGACATCGGCAGTCGCACGAGGAGCGTCTGCACCAGTCCCTGGATCATAACCCAGACGGTTTGATCGTTGCCGTTGAAGTAACCCACCATGGAGAACAGAATCGCCGTGACAATGGTTTCCGGTGCAAAGCCCTTCAGATACGCGAAGGCATCCCGGATCACCGCCTCATCCGTTGTAAAAATACCGGAGAGCAGATCTCCCTTCAGCAGCACCAGGATGAACACCGCTACGCCGAAGGCAAGGCCGATGGCGATCCCGGTGAACATTGCCTTCTTCGCCCTTTTCCGGTTCCCCGCTCCCACGTTCTGGGAGACGAAGGAGGCCATGGACTGCATCAAAGAGCTCGGGATCAGCATGGCGAAATTCACGATTTTGCACGCAACTCCGTAGCCGGAGGACGCCTCCAGCCCAAGGCGGTTGACGAAGGCACACAAAGCGAGGAAGGAAACCTGGGTCAGGAACTCCTGCAGCGCCAGCGGCAGACCGACCGCAAGGAATTTGCCGCATTGCTCGTTCAGGCGAAAGTCTGCCCGGCAGAACGTGAAGGGAAGCTTCTTCCTGATCAGAATGACCACCGCGCAGACCACGCTGACCGCCTGCGCGAATACCGTGGCAAGAGCCGCGCCGGCCGCGTCCATGTGAAAGCCTGCCACCAGCAAAAGGTCGCCGGCAATGTTCACAATGCAGGCCACCAGAACGAAGAGCAGCGGCGACCGGCTGTCACCCATGCCGCGGAAAATCGCCGCAAGCAGGTTGTATGCCACAATGAAAAAGATGCCGCTGCCGCAGATTCGCACATAAACGGTGGTCAGCTCCACCGCCTCCTCCGGCGCCTGCATGAGCACCGAGATCGGCCCCGCAAAGGGTACCATGACGAGGAAGAGCAGCACGGAAAGGATGGCGAAAACAACAGCGGCGCCGCCGATGACGGATCCGATCCTGTCCGCACGCTTCTCTCCGAGGTATCTTGCGATGAGGACGGTAACCCCCATCGCCAGCTGTGTCACCACGAAGGTGACAAGGTTCAGCACCTGGCTGCCGGTGGAAACCGCCGACAACCCCGAAGTGGAGCCAAAGCGCCCCACCACCAGAAGATCCACCGCCCCGTACGCCGCCTGCAGCACCAGTGCTCCCAGCACCGGCAGCATGAACATCGCCAGCTTTCCGGGTATGCTGCCCTGTGTAAAATCCTGCTGATCAGTCTTCAAAATGAATTCTCCTTTCACACATCATCTCATGCATCCGGTTAATGGTACGGATCATCGTCTCCGCATCCTCCTCCGGAATGTCCTCCAGACAGGAAGAAACCTGCTCGAAACACTCCCGGTTATACCGGGCCGACAATGCCTTTCCCTCCTCTGTAATGGTCAGGTACGTGATGCGCCCGTCCTCCGGGGAAAATTCCTTCCGAAGATAGCCTCTGCTCTCCATTCCCTTCACGGTGCGGGTTACACCGGGACGCGGGAGACGAAGCCGATCGCTGATATCCGAGATCTTGGCCCTTCTCCCCTCCCGCTCTACCATCTCAATGACATCCAGATAGTGGATGTACGAAGCGGTCACACCCGCCGGCAACGCCGGAAGAAGATCATGAATCCGCTTCGCCTTATAACAGGCATCCATCATTTGTTTCGCAAGCTCAATCTGCATTGTTACCTCCAGTAATTACCTTTGATAACTATAGGCGGACATCTCTTCTTCGTCAAGATGTAAATTCGGGCAGCGCCGGGCAGGACAAACATGAACATTACTACACAGGCGACAGGGTGGCACCACGCAAAAAGAGGGCATCCATCACTTCGTCTGTGACCGATGCCCTCTCACTGAATAAATCGATTGATCTGCATTTCTACAGTTTGCGTCTCCTTTCGATTGCTGTATGAAGTTTTCTGTGATTCATTTCATCAGGTTCCCATTGGTCATCACCTGCTAAGCGGTAATCAGTTGCCTTCTGTTCCATCGTCTCCGGCGAATCTCCGACATCATCTCTTCCGTTTCATCGGATTCTTTCTTAAATCGGATTCCTTTCCGGATTATCTCCTCAAATCAATGGCTTCCGGCCTCCTTCTTTACTCTTACATCGCGTTCCCTGTACGATACGCTTTGCTTAGTACATCGGATCATCCTCTTCTATGAATCATCTGGATCTCTTTCGGGATCTCTTTTTGAATCTTTTTCCATCCTACAGATGGAGCATCCGCTGCTGTCGTTTCCGGCACTCACGGATCATAAAATTATCGAGCTGTGGATCTCTTACTTTTTCTTCGGACCGTCCTCCTTCTCTTTGATATCGGATGGATTCTCGCCTCCATCTCCGGTTCCTTCTGTTGATTGTATGGTACTCCGGCCGCACTTATCTGTCAATCAATTTTATGCTCACATTAAAGTTGTCTGGTTATTCGTAATTTTCTTCCTTATTCAGTATGAAATCATCATTCTGAACTTCCCACATCAAAAGTGGACATCAAAAGCGGGCTTGTTGAAAAATCTGCACGGAAAAAGGGCATCCATCATCTTGTTCATGATCGATGCCCTCTCACTGGATAAATCGATTGATCTGCATTCTTTCGTCTGCTCCTCCTTTCGATTGCTGTATGAAGTTGTCATGGATTCATTTCATCAGGTTCCCATCGGTCAATACCTGCTAAGCGGTAATCAGCTGCCCTTCGTTCCTCTCTTCCTGCGTTAAAGACTCCGGGCCTTCTCCTTACTCTTACATCGCGTTCTCTTGCACGCTCTGCTCAGTACATCGGATCATCCTCTTCTATGAATCACTCTTTCGGATTATCGATCTGTGGATCTCCCTCTGTTCGTCGGACCGTCCTCCTTCTTCCTGCTTTCTCTTATTTCAAAGGCGGTGGATTTCTCGTCTCCATCTGCTGTATCCCTTTGATGATTGTATAGTACCCTTTCCCAGATCATTTGTCAATCATCTTTATATTTATTTTAGAATTTGTCTGTATTTTCTGCGTATGACCGATGCTTTGACGCGTTATTCACCCTTGCTCCGGCAGCATGCAGCCTTCCGTATCAAAACCATCAAAAAAGAGCCCTGCCGCTTCTGCAGACAGGACCCTTTCCTTCGCTCTTTCGTTCGCCGTTCTCTCTTCGTTCGGCATCCGCCTCTGACGCTACTGCGATGGACGTTCGAAGCTGCCCCTCACATGTGACCTCACATGTGACCTCACATGTGTCTGCGTCTGCGGTACACCACCGCGCCGGCCACCGCCGTGCCGGACACCAGCATCAGCACAAACCACAGGAGCATCGTGCTCTCATCCCCGGTCCCTGCGCCGCGTCCTGTAGGATTCTGCGGTGTGACCGCTGCATCCGGTGTCTCGGCCGAGGTGTCCACTGCCTGCGTCCCCGGTGTATGGGTGTTCACGATCACCCAGGCATTGACCGCATTCTTGGTGATGGACTTCGTGTATCCGTCTGCCACATTCACCTCATCCACGGTCCAGGCCGCGGTTGCATCCAGATTGTCCCAGCGATACCACCAGGAATTCTCCTGATTCAAAACAACCGGACTGCCGTAAGCGGTGCCGTTGCAATAGAGCTGCACCGTAACGCTCTCCGGTCGAATGCCGTCCTGGTTCTCGTTGTCCTGCCAGACCTTGCCGACGGCAACGTTCGTCGTGTTCACCTTGGTTTCCACCTCGGTTCCCGGTGTCTCGGGATTGGAAGGCGTTGTGGGCTCCTCCGGTGTTCCGGGCGTACCGGGCACGGTGTAGGAAACCATCGGCTTTTCAAAATCCACATCTGTCTTTCTTCCGTCGGTTGCCACTGCGTGGAGTGTGGCTCTCCGGTTCGTCAGAAGGCCGGTATACGTTCCCGGTGTCGTCTGCGGATTCGTGAGCACCACCTGATAGGTCAGCTCCGCCCGGGCAAAATTGGAAACCGGCATGTTGAACTTCCATTCAAAGTACTCCTGTTCGCCGTCCTTCTCCGGGTAGTCCGCCGGATAATAGGTCAGCTCATAGGGATAGCACTCTTTCTCCTCATCATACTCGCCGAAGCCGTAATGATTCTCCTCCAGCTTCGTGCAGGCGTACGAGACATCCCCCACCTTCAGCTTCAGCTTGTCTGCCTGATTGACGAAGTCAAAATTGTAGGCATTTCCCTGCTCGTCGGTGCCAAGGCCGATCACGTCCTCAACGACAGAGCCCTTATCGAGAAGATAGACGATGTCCTCCGTGATCCAGTCAAAATCCGTGCCGCCGCCTTCTCCGAGGGTAACGAGATAATTCATAAAGGTGGTGAATACCCCGCGGTTTGTATCGGCCGGATGATAGGCGTAGCAATTTACGCCGCTGTCCACAATTTCCTTATAAATGGATGCTGATTGAAACAGCGACTCCTCGACATTGGTCACAAACTGATCGATGTTATCCTTTGTATAGATCGGATCCGGTTTGATCAGATCGGCCCCCGGCTTCTCCGCAGTCCGTACATATTCCTGATCATACCGGGCAAAGCTATCCCGTTCGGATGCAACCTTCTTCAGAAAATCATCCCACTCCTCCGGCGTGCCGCCTCCCTCAAAGGGATTGGGATAATCTCCGCCATAGTCCTCGTATTTGCCCTGCCACTCGTACAGGCTGCCATCGTTGGCTTTGTAGCCCGAGGTACGGGAATAATGTGTCGTCGAATCCTGATCGTGTGTAAAGATGTAGGTTGCACCGTCGCTGATGACGATCATGTGCTGCCTGGACACCGGCGTGCTACTGGCCTCGAGCATTGCCTTTCCTGCATACAGGCCGGACGGCAGATTGGTGCCCTTGTAGATCATGTCGCTCTTCGCATCTTCGATGGCCCGCTTGAACTCGTCGTATCCGTCAGGATTGTATTCCTGCAGCGGCCAGGCCGTCGATGCACAGCCGCGGAAGAAGACTACGCCGACGTTCAGCTTTGCGCCGGAATTCTCCTCGCACGCGGCATTGAGCTGCTCCATCAGCTTCCACATGTCTGCGTAGACGGCATCGCCGCAGTCCGATTCATCCAGAACGAACACCACATCACTCTCGAGCACCTCCTCTGTGCTCGGGAGCGAAAGCGTCACCTCGGATATGTAGGTTCCGTCATCCTGTTTCTCCAGCTGCGTTGCCGTCTTGGAACGGGAAACCGTCCAGTCTCTGCCGGATGAGTCACCTGCCGCCTCTGTTCCGGCTCCCTCTGCCGCAAAGGACGGCAGAACCGAGCCAAAGGCCAGGATCAGAGCCAGCAGAACGCCACAGAGGCTCCACCCCCCCCACTTTTCTTTTGTGCTGTGCAACAGCATCTTCACACCTCCCTTTTTCTCATGCGCTATCAAGGTCCGATTTTCGTCCCTGATATCATCACTGATTATTACAAAAAGAAATATTAAACCTTCTATGACGTTTTGCAAGGGCCTTCCACAGGGAAATTGGCTCAATTGTAATCCGCAACACCTGTTTGTAAGGCGAGAAGCTTTTTGCGGCGGACGCGGAGCCAAACTCTCCCCGATAAGTCGATGTTGCTCACTTCCCGGCAGATTCTTGACGAACCCTTTTCAAGCTGAGCCATTCTCCACAATCAAAAAAGAGACCGGCCGGAACCAGTCTCTTTGAAAGCCGGGATGCAATCACCCGGGATAGTATTTATTGTAAGCAACTATGACCTCTGACGCTACTGCGATGGACGTTCGAAGCTGTCCTTCACATGCGACCTCACATATGTCTGCGTCTGCGGTACACCACCGCGCCGGCCACCGCCGTACCGGACACCAGCATCAGGGCAAACCACAGGAGCATCGTGCTCTCATCACCGGTCCCTGCGCCGCGTCCCGTAGGATTCTGCGGTGTGACCGCTGCATCCGGTGTCTCGGCCGAGGTGTCCACTGCCTGCGTCCCCGGTGTATGGGTGTTCACGATCACCCAGGCATTGACCGCATTCTTGGTGATGGACTTCGTGTATCCGTCTGCCACATTCACCTCATCCACGGTCCAGGCCGCGGTTGCATCCAGATTGTCCCAGCGATACCACCAGGAATTCTCCTGATTCAAAACAACCGGACTGCCGTAAGCGGTGCCGTTGCAATAGAGCTGCACCGTAACGCTCTCCGGTCGAATGCCGTCCTGGTTCTCGTTGTCCTGCCAGACCTTGCCGACGGCAACGTTCGTCGTGTTCACCTTGGTTTCCACCTCGGTTCCCGGTGTCTCGGGATTGGAAGGCGTTGTGGGCTCCTCCGGTGTTCCGGGCGTACCGGGCACGGTGTAGGAAACGGTAGGCTTTCTGAAATCTTCCGGATCACCTTTCTTGCCATTGGAATCAACCGGAGTCAGCGTAGCCTTATTATTGGTATACAGACTGTATGTTGCCGAACCGTCATTGTTTTCCCCGTACTTATCATAAACCCCGTAGGTACCCGGCGCGCTCTTCG
>CAVAUJ010000049.1:0-18499 GCA_963591995.1 Succinivibrio sp. | reverse complement strand
AATAAATGAGAACAGACCGAAGGTCAACCTCAATCTGCGAATGGCCTATCAGAATATTTATAATCGTTACAGGATCAATATCCGGTCCTATAACAGCCGCTTTGAGCAGATTGTGAAGGCGCAGGTCGATGAACGGGAAGAAAAGTTCCGGTACGGCAGCGGAATCAATTCCAAAAGACTCGGAGATATAAAGAAACGCTATTGGTATCGCAATGTGCAGGGAGAGGATGTGCCGGATATGGCGGTGCTGCTGCTGATCGACGGCTCCGGATCCATGCGGGGCGAACGCAGAAGGGCAGCGATGCACGCGGCGGTAATCCTTCATGAGGTTTTGAAGGCACAGGACATTGCGCATGCGATCGTGGAGCATCGGGCGAGGTTTGATGATCCGGAAATTGACGTTAATATCCTCTTCGGCTTTCAGGGCCGTGACGAAGAGAAGCTGAACATCATGCAGCTGGATGCATATGGAGATAATCGGGACGGGCTGGCACTTTTCTGGGCGGAACGGTATATGGCGCAGAATACGCAGAGCGAATACCGGCTGATGCTGGTGCTTTCCGACGGGGTTCCGGCACACGATGCGGATGATTATTATCCGCCGGTATCGACGAAGGATACGGCGAACGCGGTCCGGAAGATCACGAAGCGGGGAACCTCCATCATCGGGATTGCACTGGATAATCCGGATGCGTTTGACTGCTATGACCGGCTGTCGGAGATCTATCCCAATCTGGTCGGATGCAATGACCTGACGAAGCTCACGGGGCAGCTGCTGGGGATCATTGCAAGGCTGCTGTAACCGGACCGTGGGTCCGGGAAAAGAGCCTACATCCGGAAATCGGCATAATTCAGGAAAACAAACACCCGGAAATCGGCATAATTTGAGAAAACCGACATCCTGAAATCGGCATTATTTCGGTCGGCATCATGGTATACTCAGACTGATACATCGTCCGGTTATATAAAAATCGATGTACCAGGGCAGGAGGAGAAAATATGCTGAGACGAAAGGTGTACAGTCGGCTGCTGGAATGGAAAAATTCGGTGGACCACGGTTCGGGAAAGCGAAAATGTCTGGTGATTAAGGGAGCACGACAGGTGGGAAAAACATACACGGTTCGTGCTTTCGGCAAGGCGGAATACGAGAGCTACATCGAAATTAATTTTCTGCAGCAGCCGGAATTGAAAAACATTTTCAACGGCGACCTTTCCGGAGAAGAGATTTATAAAAGAATGACGGCAAGTATTCCGAAAATCCGTTTGATTCCCGGAAGAACCCTCGTGTTCTTGGATGAAATTCAGAAATGTGCCGCAGCCCGGACCGCATTGAAATTTCTGGCGGAGGATGGCAGATGTGATGTGATTGCATCAGGATCCTTGCTGGGACTGTCATACGGAAGAGATGACGACGGGGATGTCGAACAGGTGCAGTCCATCCCGGTAGGGTATGAAATTCCGATTACGATGTATTCATTGGATTTTGAGGAGTTTCTGTGGGCCAATGGATATTCCGGGGAGGCGGTCGGATATTTAAGAGAACGATTCGAGCAAAGGAAAGCGGTACCTGAAGATATCCACAAAAGATATGAGGCGCTGGTAAGGGAATTCATTGTGATCGGCGGCATGCCGGAGGTGGTTGCCGATTTTGCAGAGCACCACGACTTTAACCGCGTTCAGGACATTCAGAGCAGACTTTTGAGTGACTATGAGGACGATATTGCGCAGCACGCGAAAGGTGCAGAAAAGGTAAAGGTAAGGCGGTGCTACGATTCCATTCCGAGTCAGCTGGCACGTGAAAATAAGAAATTCAAGTACTCTGAGGTGGAAAAAAAATCGACCTCCAAAAAGTATGGAGACAGCATTCAATGGCTGGCGGACGCAAATATGGCGTTTTTGTGCAAAAATGTAATGCTGCCGCAGCTGCCGCTGCGCTATAACGAAAAGGAAAACGAATTTAAGCTGTATATCAATGACACAGGACTGTTGATGGCATTGTTCGGATTTAATACGAAGCTGGCGGTTTTAAACAACACATTGACTGGATTTGCAAAGGGAGGAATTTACGAAAACTTCGTAGCGGAGGCGTTGGTGAAAAATGGCTATCAACTCCATTATCATAAGCCGGACGATGAGAATGAGCTGGAGTTTATTATCGAGAAGCAGGGAGAAATTCTTCCGATCGAGGTGAAAGCGGGGAATACCGCAACAAAGTCACTGAATCGGTATATTGAGAAATACAAGCCCTCTGTTGCCTACAAGGTAATGAATGGAAATATCGGGGAGGCCGACGGAAAACTGTCTCTCCCCCATTATATGGTGATGTTTTTGTGACATTGCGGGTGCCGGGGCTTCGCGGATTTTCTTCACGCCGTAGCATTCGATGTGGTGACGGCAGAGGGAGGACAAGAGAATTTGGAAGGGGGAGCAAGCTATGGAGGAAAACCGTTGTTGTGAAACGGGAGAGACACAGGAGCGACAGCAGAAGGAAAGGCACCGTAGCCGTCTGCGCTTCCGATGCATGGTAGCTGCGGCGGTAGCAGTAGCTGCGGTCATAGGCTATGTCTGTTACTGGCAGAAGGAAGAAGAGAAGACCTTCCATCGAACCAAGGATTCCGCGTATGCGATGATTGAAACAGAATTCTACGAATTGAAAGTTCCTGCAGCGTGGCTGAAATATGTATCGGTTGAGATCGCACCGGTAAATGAGATATATGGCGGTTGGGAATTGGATGGACAGTCAAGGATCCGCGAGGAGAACTATCAGGTGCAGCTGCTATTTGAAACGGACAGCGTAACGTATCCGGTGGCCGATATCGCCATGTATGCGTATCTGAGCGATTGTCAGGAGCAGCTGGACAACTGGAGATATTGGGGGCAGCTGACCGTTTCGACGTTGAAGGAAGGTGAGTCGAACCGCAGCGGCGTGGAAGACAGGGATGTGCGATGGAGTAACATTGTCATTAATTATGCGGAGGAGCCGGAGGAATTGACCGCGGAGGAACACAGGAAGTGGCGCTCGGTGAAGAACACACTTTCCGAGGATATGCTGCTGTGCAGGCGGGATGATTCCGGTCTTTATACCTCGTTTTCGGAAAATTCGACAGGCAAAGCGCACGGATGGGCATCGACCTGGGAGGAGGTGCGGCGGTCCGGCGAGGAGGCAGATGCGGCGCTGGCAGAACTGAAAAGGAAACAGCATGAAGAGGAAATGGAGGAACAGCGTCGATCGAAGGCAGGCTCCTCATCTTCTGACTCGGCAAGGGCGGGCTCTTCTTCGAAGACCTGTATTTATCCGGGCTGCAGGAACCAGGGGGTCAGCAACAGGAAGGGCTATTGCCACAAACATTACGAACAGCTGTACGGGAAGAGGGATGACTTCTATGACGAGGATCCCGAAAGCTATTATCAGGACAACAAATCCATGTACAGGTCAAGGAGTGAAGCCTACGACGACTGGGAGGATGAGTACGAAGAGGATTGATGCCGCAGCGGGAGGACGGAGCGATGAGAAAATGTATGGATGCGGACAATTTGCACCGGCGACTGAAGAAAATCATCGGCCAGGTGCAGGCCATTGACCGTATGGTGGACGAAGACGTACCGTGTGAGGACGTTCTCGCCCAGATCAATGCGGCGAAGTCGGCATTGAACGGTTGCGGAAAGGTTGTGCTGGAGGGACATATCCGGCACTGCGTACGGGACGGCATCGAGAACGGGGATGCGGACAAGACCATTGAGAGCTTCACCAAGGCGGTGGAGCGCTTCGCGAATATGCAATAGACGGATTTTTGCAACCATTCATAGCATCCGCAAAATCAGCAAAAACGATCGGATGCGAAAAGGGTGAGTTTTTGCCTCTTGACAACCTATACCCCTATGGGTATAAAGAGGTGGTACAGAGGTATAGAAAGGAGACTCGCCTGTGAAGCATGCAATGGAGAAACTGGAATCGTTGTTGGAGCTCGGAGGAACCGCAAAGGACACGGTGCTGCTGGTCATTTCGGGCGCTGCGGTGGTCTGCAGTCTGCTGAAATGGGAACCGCTCCCGTTTGATATGGCATGGATTGCGATTGTCCTGTGCGGGGTGCCCATTCTTCTGGAGGCCTTTATCGGATTGGTCACGGCCTTCGACATCAAGGCAGATGTGCTGGTGTCGCTGGCCCTGATCGCTTCCGTCTGCATCGGGGAAATTTTTGCTGCGGGCGAGGTGGCGGTGATCATGCAGCTGGGCTCCCTGCTCGAGGAGCTGACGGTGGCAAGAGCGAGGGCAGGAATTGAGAAGCTGGTACATCTGACGCCGCAGACCGCGCGCATTCTGCGGGACGGGAAAGAGCAGATCGTACCGGCGGAGGAAGTCAGAGTCGGAGATCGTATCCGCGTGCTCCCCGGCGAGAGTGTTCCTGTGGACGGGATCATTCTCTCCGGCCAAACCTCCATCAATCAGGCGGTGATGACCGGGGAATCCCTTCCGGTGGACAAGGCGGCGGGCGATGAGGTATCCAGCGGTACGGTCAACCAGTTCGGCGCATTTGAGATGGAGGCTTCGAGAGTCGGGGAAGACAGCTCCATCCAGCGGATGATTCGGCTGGTGCAGTCGGCGGATGCCGGCAAGGCCAGAATTGTCGGTCTTGCGGACCGGTGGGCAACCTGGATCGTGGTGGTTGCGCTTTCGGCAGCGGTATTGACCTGGTGGATAACCGGAGAGCTGATCCGCGCGGTGACGATTCTGGTTGTGTTCTGTCCCTGCGCACTGGTTCTTGCGACACCGACGGCGATCATGGCGGCGATCGGAAACGCCGCAAAGCACGGCTTTCTGGTCCGCGAGGGAGATGCACTGGAGCGCCTTGCAAGGGTGAAGATCATCGCCTTTGACAAAACCGGCACGGTGACCTGCGGTGTACCGGAGGTTGCCGCAGTGGAAAGCGTTTCGGATGCGTTTGACCGGGATGAGATTTACCGCCTCGCAGCGTCTTCGGAGCAGCTCTCCGAGCATCCGCTGGGAAAGGCCATCGTGCGATGCTATAAGAGGACGGGGGCGACCGTGGCAGAGGTGTCGGATTTTCAGATGCTCCCCGGCCGCGGCGTGTGCGCGAAGGCGGAAGGGCGGACAATTCTTGCGGGCAATGCCGAGCTGCTGCGGGAGCACGGCATTACGGTCGCCGCAATACCGGCGGTCGAGGCCTGTCGGCGGCAGGGGTGCACGATTACCTATGTGGCGGCAGACGGTGCGCCGGCCGGATTTCTGGCTCTTTCCGACACGCTGCGGAAGGAAAGCGCGGCCACGATTGCGGCACTGTCACGCCTGGGAGTGAAGCCGGTGCTGCTCACGGGAGATCACGAAAATGCGGCGGAGACGATGGCGGAAAGGCTGCACATCGATGAGGTACGGGCCAATTGCCTGCCGGAGGACAAGCTGCGGTATATCGGGGAATATCAGGATGCGGGACTGCCGGTCTGCATGATCGGGGATGGCATCAACGATGCTCCTGCATTGAGAAAGGCAGACGTCGGCATTGCCATGGGCGGCATCGGCAGCGACATTGCGGTGGATGCGGCGGACATTGCATTGATCGATGACGAAGTGAAGGAGCTGCCGCACCTTACGGCGCTCTCCGGGCGGATGATGACAACCATCAAGGTGAATATGACCTTCTCGATGGTTTTGAATTTTATTGCCGTTGCCCTGGCGATTACGGGAATGCTGAATCCGGTCATCGGCGCGCTGGTGCACAACGCGGGCTCGGTGCTCGTGATTGCGAACTCTGCATTTTTGTTAAGGTGGCGGGAGAAAGGCCGGTAGGAACGCAAAGGGGATACCGCCCTGCAGAGCGGTATCCCTCAAGATCACGCGTGTTCTGTTGTGAACCGTTCGACCCTTCACGGATGCGAAGCGGTGTCTGCCGCGCTGTTGCGGCGAAAGAGTGTTCAAAGAGAAGGGTGTATGCCGGTCAGTACAATGCGGGAGTGCCGGTCAGGAAACCGCCGTCCCGGTCTGTTCCGGAGGTCTTCTCGGTCACGGCTTCGGTCGGCTTTCCGATGTACATGCGGTTGGAATACATGTTGCCGTAATCCACCAGAAACTGATTTGCTTCTCTGAGAATATTTGCAAGTGCGTTCTTGAAGTTCTTCATCGTGAATCTCCTTTCAATTCTATTCCGCTGCTTCCCCGGGCAGCTATCTCTTTGTCTTACACTCTTACATACGAGGCGGGCTGCAAAGTGTTACATGGGCGGCGGAAAATTTCGGGAGATTTCCTGACGCTTACCTTGCACGGAGCATTTGGGAGGTTGGAACGGGACCGATAGATGGTATGATAGGTATATCATGCAGCGGGAAAAATTCGGAAACAACGCTGCGGAATGGAGAGGGATATGACAATCTATGTAGACATCCATGCAGGACACGATGGGAACGGCAGCAAGGAGAGGCCGTTCCGCAGGATCGGTGAGGCTGCGAAGATCGCACGCCCCGGGGACGAGGTGCTGGTAGCACCGGGAACGTACCGGGAGAATGTGGCGCCGGTCCATGCCGGAACGGAGGACGCGAGGATTACCTACCGCAGCACAGAGCCGCTGGGGGCGAAGATCACCGGTGCAGAGGAATTGCACAGCTGGAAGCCATACCGGGGAAATGTCTGGACGGCGAGAGTGGACAACAGCGTGTTCGGCGATTATAACCCGTACACGACCTATGTGTTCGGAGACTGGTATTTTGCCAAACGGGATAAGCACACGGGGTGTGTCTGGCTGAACGATGAGGCGCTGTACGAGGCATCGTCGCTGGAGGCCTGCGAGGAGGGGGCTGTGTACGAGTGCTCCTGGAACCCGGAGGCATCGAAGCGGAAATGGTACGCGGAGCAGGATACGGAAACGAATGAGACCGTGCTCTATGCAAACTTCGGCGGCGTTGATCCCACGAAGGAGAACGTGGAGATCACGGTCCGCCGGGAGTGCTTCCAGCCGCAGGAGAACGGCATCGGCTGGATTACGGTCAGCGGCTTCGACATCAATAAGGCGGCAACGACCTGGGCACCGCCAGCGGCCTACCAGGACGGCATGATCGGACCGCACTGGTCGAAGGGATGGATCATCGAGGACTGTGAGATCTGGGGCAGCAAGTGCGCCGGCATCTCGCTGGGCAAATATTATGATCCGGAGAACGATCATTTCTTCACCGTGCATCATGTGAAGAGCCCCACGCAGATGGAGCGGGACGCCGTGTGCCGCGGGCAGTATCACGGATGGCTCAAGGAAAAGGTGGGGAGCCATATCATCCGTCGCTGCAACATTCATCATTGCGAGCAGGGCGGCATCATCGGCCGCATGGGCGGTGTGTTCAGCATCATCGAGGACAATCATATCCATCACATCAACAACATGATGGAGCTGGGCGGTGCGGAGATTGCCGGCATCAAGATGCATGCGGCGATCGATGTCATCATGCGCCGCAACCACATTCACAACTGCACCATGGGCATCTGGACCGACTGGGAGGCGCAGGGAACCCGCATTACGCAGAACCTGCTGCATGACAACCAGAGGCCTTCGTTCGCCAAACGCCTCCGGGGCGGAATGTGCAGTCAGGATATTTTCGTTGAGGTGGGACACGGCCCGACGTTGATTGACAACAATATCCTGCTGTCCCCCGCAACGCTTCGGTTTGCAACCCAGGGAGTCGCGATGGTGCACAATCTGATCTGCGGTGCGCTGACCATCGTGGGCGGCGGCACGGGGCCCCGCTATACGCCCTATCACATGCCGCATCGGACGGAGGTCATGGGCTTTATGACCATCCTGCACGGGGATGACCGGTTTTATAACAACATCTTCGTACAGAAATATTCGGCCGATCCGTATGTGGAGGAAAGAGGCAGCAACGGAGAAGTGGACGAAGAGAATCGTGAGGTCGGAACCCATCCCTTCGATGAATATCCTACCTATGAGGAGTGGATTGCGCAGTTCGACATGGAGGAAGAGGTTCCGGACATGGGCAAGCTTGAGCCGGCGCACTTCGGGCATCTTCCGGTCTGGGCCGGTGGCAACACCTATTTCAACGGTGCAAAGGCCTGGGCGAAGGAGACGAATCCGCTGGTGGACAAGGAGCATTCGGTCAAGGTGGAGCTCATCGAGACAGACGAGGGCTGGAAGCTGGAGACGAATGTCTATGAATTCCTGAAGAATTGCCGCTGCGGCATGGTGAACACGGGCATTCTGGGAAATGCCTTTGAGCCCGATGAGCCCTTTGAGAATCCGGATGCCACCCCCATCACCTTTGATGCGGATTATCTGGGAGGGCACCGCGGACTGGATGTGCTCCCCGGTCCGTTTGCGAAGGCAGAGGATGCCGGGATGCCGCTGTGGCAGGAATGATTCTGGCATGTCCGGTTCAAGGGAGGAGAGATCCGGCTGAGGCTCACATGGTCTGTCGTTCTCTTGAGCGGGCCTCGTTGGGAGTCATGCCGTAGGTCTTTCGGAACTGTTTGTAGAAGAAATTCAGATTTTCATAGCCTACGGAGGCGGCGATCTCGGCGATCGGCAGTTCCGTAGTGATGAGGCAGTGCATGACGACGCGCATGCGCTGCCTCATCTGCATCTCCTTGAAGGTGGTGCCGGAGTATTTGCGGATCATGCGGCTGAGGGAGGACTGGGTATAGCCGACCTGCTCCGACAGCTCGCGGAGCGTTCCGGTGTCGTAGTGCTCGAGAAGATAGCGGCGCACGACGACCATGAGGACATTGTTCTGTGCATCGGTGTGGTCGAGCAGAATGCTCTCGGCATTGCTGAGAATATGCAGGAACAGGAGCGAAAAGGTATTCTCGGAGAGACGGTGCCAGTTCTGCGGGCGGTTCATCACAAGATGGATGGTATTGTGGATCAGGTTCTGCACACAGGGGTTGTCGGAAACCGAGAAATACAGATATTGCCCGACGCACCCGTCGCTCTCAAGGGCCCCGGCGACAAAGTCCGCCAGAATGTTATTCCGGTTGATCATGGACAGGGTGTTCTGCAGAAAGGCGGGACGGATGATGATGTTGATCCCCAGATCGTCCTTGCCGCAGGCGCGGGTGGCATGCTCGATGTGCTGGTTCATGAACAGCAGCTCGCCGGCATGAATGGTGATGGCGGTGCCGTTGATCTCGTGAACCACCGCGCCGGAAAAGCAATAGAAAATCTCCACATAGTCGTGCCGGTGGGCCGGGAAATCCGCAAAGCGCGTATGCCTGCGAATGGTGATGTCATCGCCGGAGCTCTCGAGAAATTTATTGCTCTCGATGACGAAATCCTGCCGCCCGCCGCAAAGACTGGTATAAAGATCTCTTTGAATGGAGCTGCCGTTCTCGAGGATCTGCTGCTCCTCGGCCGTGATGTAGTTGGGATCGGTAAAAGAGTTGTCGTACATAATACCTGTATCTTACATGAAAGAGGAGAGGGTGGATATAAAAAAGTAACGGTACAGCCGCCAGGACCCGTCGCTTGCTGCGGCTGTGCGGCAACGAAAAAGGGGAATTGTTCCGCCATCATCGCGATGGGTGCGGAACAATTCCCCTTTATGATAGAATGGATCGGGCAAGAGCAATGTGCCGCACGGCGGGAGGAAGGGTTCCCGTCTCACAGGAAGAAAAATGAGAAAAGAACGTATCTATGTCTGCCACACCTTCTATCATGTATATGTGGCCTGTCTGAAGGAATTAAATCTTGCGAAGGAACGGCAGAAGGCGGCGACCCTGGTCCTCTCCCGCATGTCCAATGATTTCGGAGATCTGGATGTGAGGGCAAGAGCCAGCGGTATTTTTGAGGAGGTTGTCTGGTTTGACGAGAAACCGTACACCTTTTTCGAGGAGCTTCTTCCTTTGAAAAGGGACACGGGTTCACTTCCCGGGAATCTGCGGAACCGCATACGCTTCTGCAGACGGCTGGGAGAGCTGGAGGAGCCGTACGTTCCGGTGGATTTCCGGGAATACGGTGACATTTATGTGTTCTGCGACTCCGATCCGATCGGCTATTATCTGAGCCATCGGCGAATCCGCTACCATGCGGTGGAGGACGGACTGGACTGCATCCGGTATTATGACACGGCGCGCTATGACAACCGAGGACATTTTCGCCTCAAGGCTTTTCTGGCAGGGCTGGGGCTGATCTTCATTCAGAACGGCTATGGGCGATATTGCATAGACATGGAGGTCAACGACATTTCGGCACTGGATCATCCCGCACCGAAAATGACGGAGGTCCCCCGGGAGGGGCTGGTGAACGGACTCGACCGGGAGAAGAGAGAGCAGCTGATCCGTCTGTTCATTGCCAACCGGGATGAGCTGGAGGCGACCTTGCGCAGAGCCGGAGAGGAGGAGCGACCGGTGAGCCTCATTCTGACAGAGCCCCTTTGCAAGGATCTGTCGATGCGGGAGAAGCTCTTCCGGGATATGATCGATCAATATGCGGGCGACGGAGTTGTCCTGATCAAGCCGCATCCGAGAGATGTGCTGGATTATACGAAGCTCTTTCCGGAGCATGTTGTGCTGGACGGAAAATTTCCGATGGAGATCCTGAACTTTGTCTGCGCCAACCTGCAGATGGAATTCCGCAGAGTGGTGACGGTGTATACGGTGCCCTCGTCCATTCATTGCGCGAGGGAGAAGCTGTACCTGGGGGATGAATTCATGGATCGGTATGAGGATCCTGCCATTCATCGGGATGCGGGAACGCACAGCGGGCAGAAGCTGTCGTAATTCGCAGGTCGTCGGACATCAAAAGGAAACGGTATGCTGAAATCGTTCAAGAAAATCAATCAACTGCTGGACCGCCGCCAGAAGAGCGTGATGGTCCTGCTGGTCTTTATCATGCTCTTTGGCGCCGTGCTGGAGGCCCTTGGCATCACGCTGGTCATCCCCATCATGCAGGCCATCGTAAATCCCTCTGCGATAGAAGAGAACCAATACCATATGGGGGACATCTACCGCCTTTGCGGTGCGCAGTCCATACGGCAGTTTGCCGTAATGATGATGGTGGCCATCGTGGTCGTGTACGGTTTTAAGAACATCTACCTGTATCTCGAGCAAAAGCTCTTGCTGCGGTTCATTTACAGGAACCAGTTCGCGACCAGCAACCGCATGATGATCAATTTCATGAAGCGGCCGTATGAGTACTATCTCAATGCCAACACGGCCGTCATTCAGCGGAATATCACCTCGGACATCAACAATGTATATGCGCTGATTCTGAATCTGCTGCAGATGACCTCGGAGGTGATCGTCTTCTTCATTCTGGTGGCCGTCCTGCTCATCGTCGATGCCGCCATGACGTTCATCATCGCAGCGCTCCTGGTGGTGGTGCTCCTCATCATCAAAAGGTTCCTCAAGCCGGTCATGATGAAGGCGGGCAAGGAGAACCAGGATTATTATGCGGCGCTGTACCAGTGGATCTCGGAATCGGTGGATGCCGTGAAGGAGATCAAGATCGCGAGCCGTGAGAACTACTTCATCAACGAATATGCGGCCTGCGGCAACGGCTACGTCAACGCCGTGCAGAAATATACGCTGTTCAGCGCGGTACCGCGCCTCCTGATCGAATGGATCTTCCTTGCGGGCGTCGCCCTTTATCTGGTGATGGTGCTGATGGGCGGAACGGAGGAGCTCACCGGCCTCATGCCGCAGTTTACGGCCTTTGCCCTGGCGGCGGCGAGGCTCCTGCCGTCGGCAAACCGTATGAACACCTATATGAACAACATCTCCTACTTTCAGCCCTTTCTGGACAACGTCAGTGAGAACCTGCAGGAGGAGATTCACGACAGGAACATCTCCTACCGCGTAGAGGATTACGATCCGAGTGAAACGGCACCGAAGCTTCCGGTGCGCCGCGCCATAGAGCTGCGGGACATTGTTTACCATTATCCGAATTCCGACGTCCGCATCTTCGATCATGCCGGCGTGGTCTTCCCGGTCGGCAAGTCCATCGGCATCGTCGGCGCCTCGGGCGGCGGCAAGACGACATTGATCGACATCATGCTGGGCCTTTTGAAGCCGGAAAGCGGGCAGGTGCTGGCAGACGGCGTGGACGTACAGAGCAATTACCGCGGCTGGCTGCGCAACATCGGCTACATTCCCCAGCAGATTTACATGCTGGATACCACGATCCGCAAGAACGTCGCCTTCGGTGTGCCGGAGAGGGACATCGATGACGAAAAGGTCTGGGCGGCTCTGCGGGAGGCGCAGCTGGATGAGCATGTGCGCTCCCTTCCGGAGGGATTGGATACGGAGATCGGACAGCACGGCATCCGGTTCTCGGGCGGACAGCGGCAAAGGATCGGCATTGCGCGGGCATTGTTCGAGGATCCGGAGGTTCTGGTGCTGGATGAGGCGACCTCGGCACTTGACAATGAGACGGAGGCCGCCATCATGGACAGCATCAACCGCCTTCACGGGCGCAAGACGCTGATCATCATTGCACACCGGCTGGAGACCATTGAGAAGTGTGACATGGTATACCGGGTGGAGCATCACGGCATTATCAGGGAGCGTTAACCGGCAGCGTTGTTACAGCGGCATGCGGAGAGCAGCAGAGGAGTGAACGAGTGAATCAGCAGGAGAAACCATTGCATCGAATCTTTATTGATCTGGAAATGCATCCGGTGGCAGAGAAATTTCGGGAGAAGAAAGAAATCTTTCGCTTTGAGACGATGGAGATCGGGGCGGTCATGCTGGATGAAGGATGCGAGGAGATCGCTTCCTTCTGCGAGTATGTAAAGCCGATGTTCAGCGATGCCGTACTGCCAAGGTATGCGGAGCTGACCGGCATTACGACACAGATGCTGGAGGGTGCAGCACATTTTCCGGAGGTGCTGGAGCGCTTCATACAGTGGTGCGGAACCGATTACATCATTTATTCCTGGAGCAAAACCGATCTGGCGCAGGTGAAGGGCGAGTGCAGGCAGAAGGAGATCGAGATTTCGCAGGAGCTGAATTACATGTTCCGCGGCTGGAGGGATTTCCAGAAGGAATTCAGCCGCCTGGTGGGCTTTCACAGAGCCATCAATCTGCAGGATGCCGTGAATCTCGGGGGACTCGACTTCGACGGGCGGGCGCACGACGGGCTGGTGGATGCCAGAAACACCGCCAATCTCTTCCGGCAGACCAGGGATGAGAAGATGTTCAGCCGGCTGCGGAATCTGCTGGTGGAAAAGGAGAAGCCGCTTACCTTCACCATGGGGGATGTCTTCAATTTCAAGCTCCCGGAGTGAGCATGCGCTTCAATCTACGCAGGGCCTTCCGGCAGAAGCGGCCGGCGGTGAGATCCAGACGGCAAAGGAGCTTTCTTCTGCCGGTGATGGGCGGCAGAATGAGATGTTCAAAGGCATCCCGGTGCTCCAGAAGGTAAGCCGGGAAGGTGTCATCGAGCGGAACCTGCTCGAAATGCGCATTGCGGCCGAAGATATCCTCGCCGAGGATCAGCTTGTCCATGGTTTCGGCAATGATCTCGGCGTCGTTGTATTCCTGGTGCGCGGCCGCACGGATTTTCGTGCCGATGCGGTTCATCACATTGGTTTCCCGCAGTCCTCCCATGTAGCCGAAATGCCAGCCGCCGTCCGGAACGCGCACGGACCGCGGATCCGTCACAGGGACCAGATCCCGGAGCCGCACAATGCCCTCTGCCGGGATGCTGCGGATGCTGCAGACCTTGGTGCCGAGCCATCTGCGCTGATCATCGGGAACGTCCGGGAATTCCCCGGTGATGGAGTGAAGGCGGACCGGCCGCTCCTCCATGTTGAGAAAGACATAGAAATTCCGCTGTGCCAGATGGTATACCTTTTCCGGATCAAAGTCCTTGAGAATCCGCCGCAATGCGGCCGGATCGGGAATCTCGTCCAGATCGCCGAACAGAATCACATCCTCTTCCGACACATCCTTCAGCCGGTCCATCAGATGGTTCTTCTGAAAATAATCTCTCCGATGCGGGAGCTCCTGCCCGGGAATGGGAGGAGCATATGCAGCCGCCGCCGGATTGACGGTCCTGCCGTCGGGCAGGAGCACATCGTCGGAGACAACGACATAGTCGATTTTCGGGAGAAACGGTGCGAACAGCTCCCGGTTCTTTTCAAAGATCAGCTCCTTGGGCTCGCCGGAAAAGGTCCGTGTGGACTCCTCGATGACAAAGCGGTCCACGAGAGGATTCAGCACCTCCAGCCGCAGCTTTAAGATATCCAGTTCATTGAAAAACGGAATGCAGTCGATGACCATCTGCGAACACCTTTCTGAGAATCATTGCAGGGAGCCGCTCATCGTTCCTCGAGCGATTCGGGGCTGTGTCGTCGCTTCCAGGAGGCGGTGCGCCGCCAGAAAAGGAGCGGGCGCAGCCGCCCTTTGATGCGATCCTTCGGCGCTGTAAAGCGCGGGTAAGAGGCATTTTCGCCCCGCCATTTGTGAAAGGCAAAGGGCTCGATGCCCTGATTTTCCGGCAGCATATGCTCCCGCCCGAAGTGAACGGCCAACGAGAGCGGGGCAAAGCGCAGCCCGTCGGCCTCCATCTGATTTCTGGAATGGCAGCAGAGGAAAATATCCTCGTTGTAGAAGCCGTCGTCTACCGGAACCCAGGGGAGCTGATGCTCGGAGGGGTAGGCAAGAAGCCTCTTTGAGCGCAGGGAAACACTGTTGCCTACGCGGCAGATCCGGCCCGTGGAATCCCGATAGGCATAATCGTTTGTCGGGAGCGGCCAGGGGGAGCCGATGTAGTCGTAATCCAGGAAGGCATCCTGCCATTTCTCCGGATGGATGACGAAGCCGTCCGCATGCACCAGCAGGATGTATTCCGTCCGGATATAGGGCGCCAGCTCATAGACCATGAAATGGTTGAAGCCGTTGATATCGGTGATTTTGTCACAATGCGCATAGCGGATGCTGCCGGGCAGCATGGCAGGCCGCCGGTGCGTGATGAGCAGGGCATCGCCGTAATCGATGCCGCGCATGGAATATTCCATCGCCTTGATGGTTTCATACAGATGCACGCTGCTCACGGCAACCAGAGTTACCTGCGGCAGCTGCAGCTTGCCGTCTTTGTAGTTCATATCTTTTCGCTTCGTGTTTGCCGGGTTCTTCGTTATCGGGACGGTTGCTGCGGGGATTCGGGGGTCCAGGTTCGAAGGATCCCCATGCGCCGCAGGAGCGAGCGCAGAATCTTGCGCAGGTAGAATTGCCCGTAGAGGAGCTTCCTGCGGATCACCTGTCCGATGCGGCGGGCGGGCCCGGGACGCCGGTTCCGCCTTTTGTAAAGACGGGAGGTTTTCTTGTATTCCGCGAGCTCCCGGCGGCACTCCTCCGGCTCCCAGATGCGGCCCCTGCGGTCCTGGTAGTGCAGGAAGCTGTAGATGTTCTGTTCGGAGGACCAGAAGCCGTCGCTGATGTTGTGCCTTGCCCAGTACTTGGGCGCAATGGCATACCGGAGCGTTGTGCTGGTGATGACCGGCATCAGCGAGAAGGAGGAATTGGAGAGAATGAGGTAGCGCGCATTCTTGACCGTAACGTAATCCTTGCCGACGTCGAAGTGATGGCATTCATATTCCGGCAGCACCTTGCGCGCCGCCTCCTCATCCTCCGTAACGATCATAAAGCGCATGTCCGGGCGGATGGCCTTCATGTTGGCGATGGCGCGGAGCCAATAGCTCCGGTCCAGATACAGCTCGGGATGATTGGTATATTCGCCGCCCCGCATATTGATGATGCACAGATCATCTGCCGTATATTCCGAGGATTCATACTCCGGCTTCACCTTCAGCCACTCCCGGATCTCCGGAATATGATGGCCGAAATATCGCTCATCCTGCAGGTTTCCGTACAGCAGCGTGTGATCGCTGATGCTGTAGACCCGCTCATCGGCGCCGCTGATGTAGCAGCCGTTCTGCATGTCATGGCGGGAATTCCCCATGTACAGCCGGTCGTCCTGCTCGTTAAAGCGCGTGTAGGAGGCCATGTCCTCCCGCGGAATCTCGGTGCCCAGATCCAGGTCCATGAAATACATCCCCTTGTTGGACTGGGCAACGTTCCCCACCTGCTGCGGGTTCACGGTGCCGAACTCGTAGCCAAGGTCCAGGGCGATGCACTTCGCCGATATGTAGAAGAACAGTTGATTGCCGAGTCCGAAGCCCGGTATGAATTCTACGCCGATCATGTTTTCCTCTTTATGCCGCAGACAGGTCCGCGGCTGCGTGAGGAGAAATGCGCAAAGGCGATTTCTCCGATACGATCCTTACGATCATGCATTGCCGACGTTTCCGCCTGCAATGTCCGGCAATGTCGCTTGAAAGAAATGCCATCGAAATGCCGTCAGGCATTTCTTTCAAACCTCGGCTCCTGCGGCAGGAAGGACAGCGGGCGTGATGGTCTCATCGGCGACGCGGTAAATCCGGTCACATTTCTCGATGGTGTTGAGACGATGCGCGATGATCACCATGGTTTTCCTGCCGTGGAAGGAATTGATGGCCTCCATGAGAGCGGCCTCCGTGTCATTGTCCAGAGCGGAGGTCGCCTCGTCAAAGACCAGGATCTCCGGGTTGTGGTACAGCGCTCTTGCGATGCCGATGCGCTGCCGCTGTCCGCCGGAGAGACGAACGCCGCGGTCGCCGATTCTGGTGTCGAGTCCGTCGGGAAGACTGCGGACAAAGTCGTCGAGCTGTGCCTCCCGCAGGACCTCCCAGATGCGTTCCTCACGGATCGCATCCTCATCGATGCCGAACGCAATGTTCTCGCGAATGGATTCGTCAATGAGGTAAATGCTCTGCGGAATGTAGCCGATCTGCGAAAGCCAGGAATCATAATTGGAGAAAATATCCGTGCCGTCGCACAGAATCTGCCCGCTCTGCGCGTGGAGAAGTCCCAGAAGGATGTCCACAACCGTGGATTTTCCAGCGCCGGAGGGACCCATGATGCCGACGGATTCGCCCTTTCGGATGAGCATATCGGCATGGCGGAAAATATAGACCTCGCTGTCCGGATAGCGGAAGGTGATATCCCGCAGCTCGATCCGGTCGGTCAGATGCAGGGGAGGACCTGCAATCTGCGCCCGTTGTGCGCGCATCTCGCCCTCCATCTTGTTGGATTCGGTCAGGTTGTCATAGAGGTAGTTGAGGCTGGGCTCCTCGTAGGCAATCTGGGCCATGTAGGTGTTGATGCGGTTGGCACTGGGCAGAATGCGGACAGCGGCAACGGCAAAGGCCGTCAGCTGGTTCAGGAGCCTTGTGACATCCCCGCCGAGCAGCATGTAGAGCGTGATAAAGCCCATGACGCTGACCATGAAGACCGTCTCGATCATCAATCGAGGAAGGTTGTTGAACACAGCATAATCGGTGGCGACGTCCGCACCGATCTTTCCGCTCTCATAATAGTTGCGGATGAAGAAGTCCTGCCGGTTGAGCACCTTTACATCCTTGAGACCGTAGATGGCCTGAAGCCGCCATTTGGCAATGCGGGACTGGATGCTCTGGTTGCGGGAGCCGATGGAGGTGAGCCTCGGCTTGATGCACTTGACGCTGATCAGCGTCAGAAGGAGCAGGATGACGATGATGAACAGGGTCATCTGCCAGTTCACGAACAGAAGGAAAACGCCGAGGAAGAGGGACACCACGACCTCTGTGGCCATCTGGAGCAGACAGAGGATGAGCGAAAAGGTCTGCGGGATGTCGCTGTCGGTGATGCGGAAAACGGTGGGGATGTCCGCCCCGAGGTAATCCTCGTAGGGGCGGTTCAGAAAATCCCGCATCACCCGGCTGATCATGTCGTTGCGCGCATTTGTGATGAAGCGGTTCTGCTGTTTTGTGACGAAAAGAAGAAAGGTATTCTTTATCACGTAGACGAGCATCAGGGCGACGAGCATGGCGATGGTGAGCCGGAAGGTGGTATCCAGTCCGGCCCGTTCGGTGAGCGCCCGCAGAAACGGAATCCGGTCCAGAGACGCCTCGAGCGTATCGGGAGAGGTGATGGCAGTGACGATGGGGACGATCATGGATACGCCGACGGTCTCCAGAATGCCGCTGATGAGGATCATGACGGCGATGCCGATACACTGCCGCTTCTGACGGCGATTCAGAACGAAGGACAATTTATGCAGAATGGAAAGACGAGCGGTTTCCGTGCTGGCCGTTTGCCGGTGAAAGGAACTCATGCAGAACATCTCCTGTTGATCATGCACCATGGATCATGGTAGCGGTTACCGTAAAAATCCCGGGCATGTGCCGCACGGGAGGAAAACCTTGCCGCCCGCGCAAAGGACAGACCGCCGCGCAGACGCGGTATCAGTATAGCATATCCGCCACCGCGGTGCAGTGAGGGTGGTTGCAGTTCACTCGACAGCCAGGCGACAGGGTGGCGGAGAATGTCCGGATCAGGGGCCTTGCGAGGCCTCGGTGCTTGCGAGCGTATTCTGCGAGCTTAGCACCGCTAGGTCCGAACACGGAGCCGCACGTTTTTGCCGAGTGGCCGTAAGGCCATCTCGTAGCTGACGAAGTCAGCGTGGCG
>CAVAUJ010000048.1:15125-19009 GCA_963591995.1 Succinivibrio sp. | reverse complement strand
GAATTCCCGCAACCCATGTATTTTTGTTTTGCACCCGGGGAAGATGTGTTATACTGCAAAGCAGAACAAATGTTCGCCTTGTGCGCCGATACGGCGGCGCACGGGAGAAAAGGAGCAAAGCTATGGCATTGAATCAGGATGAACGAAGGAAGGCACTGGATGCTGCGATCGCGCAGATCGAGAAGAATTACGGAAAGGGTGCGGTGATGAAGCTGGGAGATTCCTCCTCCAGCATGAATGTGGAGACAACGCCCACCGGATCGCTGGCGCTGGACATTGCGCTGGGACTGGGCGGAATTCCCAAGGGAAGAGTGGTGGAAATCTACGGACCGGAATCCTCCGGTAAGACGACATTGACACTCCACATGATCGCGGAGGTGCAAAGAAGGGGAGGAATTGCCGGCTTTATCGACGCGGAGCACGCGCTGGATCCCGTTTATGCACGCAACATAGGCGTGGACATCGACAATCTGTACATTTCGCAGCCGGATTCCGGCGAGCAGGGACTGGAGATTGCAGAGACAATGGTGCGCTCCGGCGCAATCGACATTGTGGTAGTGGACTCGGTAGCGGCTCTGGTTCCAAAGCAGGAAATTGACGGCGATATGGGCGATGCACACGTGGGTCTGCAGGCCAGACTGATGAGCCAGGCTCTGCGCAAGTTGACGGCGGTCATTTCCAAATCCAATTGCACGGTCGTATTCATCAACCAGCTCCGCGAAAAGGTCGGCGTCATGTTCGGCAGCCCGGAGACGACAACCGGCGGCCGCGCATTGAAATTCTATGCCTCCATTCGTCTGGACGTGCGCCGCGTGGAGGCCATCAAGCAAAGCGGCGAGGTGATCGGCAACCGCACGAGAGTCAAGGTTGTGAAGAACAAGATCGCACCGCCCTTCAAGGAGGCAGAGTTCGACATCATGTTCGGCAGAGGAATCTCGTATGCCGGAGATGTGCTGGATCTGGCTGCCGGCAGCGACATCGTTGCCAAGAGCGGTGCCTGGTACAACTACGGAAGCGACAGGATCGGACAGGGCCGTGAGAATGCCAAGAAATATCTCGAGGAGCATCCGAAGGTGCTCTATGAGATCGACCGGAAGGTCCGTGAGCATTACGGACTGGATCCGGAAGGCGCAAGAGTACCGGTGGTTTCCGGCGGTGAGGCGGAAGCTCCGTCCGAAGAGGCATGATCATCACAGCGCTTTCGGCAGTGGGAAGATTCCGTACCAGAGTGCAGATCGATGACGGCGGCACCCTGCTGGTGTCCAACCGGGATCTTGCGCGGTACGGAATCCGGCTGCGGGAAGAGCTTCCGGAAGATATTTATGAAGAACTGCATGCAGAGCAGTACCGGGGAGCTCTTCGCAAATGCGGAGAGCTCCTGAAGAGCATGGACTACACGGAGAAATGTCTGCGGGACAAGCTGATGCAGAAGGGATATTCGCAGGAAACCGCGGAAGCTGCGGTAGAAGCGATGAAAAAGGCACATTATGTGGACGATGCGCGCTATGCACGGAATTATGTGCAATCCCGCATGGCCGGCCGGAGTGTGCGGCAGATCCGAACAGAGCTTTTGAACAAGGGAATATCCGGGGAGCTTGCGGCCGAAGCGTTTGCGGCCTGGGAAGAAGAGAGCGGAATCACGCCTGCCGCAGGAGAAGCGCAGCAGATCCGCCGGTTTCTCGAGAAGCGGCATTACGATCCGGAAAAGGCAGACTGGAAGGAAAGACAGAAGACGGCAGCCGCCCTGATGCGGAAGGGATATTCCGCGGAGCAAATTCGGGAGGCGCTGTGTCCTTGACAGTGACAGGCAAAGCGGGTAATATGGATTCGTTGTATTTTCCCTTTTTGCGGCGATATGCCTGGAACTTTTGTCTGTCTTCGACAAATAATCCGTCGCCGGAGGAGAGGAACAACGCAAATTGAATAAGGAGGTGCTCCTGTAACATGCTGTCTGCAATCATTTCAATTGCAGCGGTTGTGATCTCACTCGCGATTGCCATTCCGGTGACTGCGAATCTGACCAGGAAACGCATTCAGGCGGAGAATGATCAGAAAATCGGCAGTGCAGAGGAAAAGGCAAGAGCGATCATTGATGAAGCACTTTCGACTGCTGAGAACAAGAAGCGCGAGGCTCTTCTGGAGGCCAAGGAAGAGAACATGAAGACCAAGGCCGACCTTGATAAGGAAATCAAGGACAGGCGGAATGAGATTCAGCGCAACGAGCACAGAATTCAGCAGAAGGAAGAGACGATCGACAGAAAGAGCGATGCACTGGAACGAAAGGAACAGTCACTCGCATCTCGTGAGGAATCGCTGCGGAAAAGGCAGGATGAAGTTGCAAAGCTTGGAGAACAGCGCGTACAGGAACTCGAACGAATTTCGGGGCTTACCTCGGAACAGGCAAAAGAATACCTCTTAAAAACTGTTGAAGATGCTGTAAGACATGATTCTGCTGTGATGATCAAGGAGATCGAGGCAGAGGCCAAGGAAGAAGCGGAGAAGCGGGCCAGAGAGCACGTGATCAGCGCCATTCAAAGATGTGCGGCCGATCATGTGGCAGAGGCCACGATTTCCGTGGTTCAGCTGCCCAGCGATGAGATGAAGGGACGGATCATCGGCCGCGAAGGCCGGAACATCCGCACACTGGAGACCATGACCGGTGTGGATCTCATCATTGATGACACGCCGGAGGCGGTTGTCATCTCCGGCTTCGATCCCATCCGCCGTGAGGTTGCCAGGATAGCACTGGAGAAGCTCATTGTGGACGGACGCATTCATCCGGCCAGAATCGAGGAAATGGTCGAAAAGGCCAAAAAGGAAGTGGAAGCGGTCATCAAGGAGGAAGGCGAGGCGGCAACGCTGGAAGTCGGCGTGCACGGCCTTCACCATGAGCTGATCCGTCTGCTGGGCAAGTTGCGTTATCGTACCAGCTACGGACAGAATGTGCTGCGCCACAGCGTAGAGGTTGCACAGCTGTCGGGCATTCTGGCCGGAGAGCTGGGACTGGATGTGCGCATGGCAAAGCGTGCGGGTCTTCTGCACGATATCGGCAAGGCGGTGGATCATGAGATGGAAGGTTCTCATGTGCAGCTCGGTGCGGAGCTGTGCCGCAAGTATAAGGAATCCGCGATTGTGATCAATACCGTGGAGTCCCATCACGGCGATGTCGAGCCGTCGAGCCTGATCGCCTGCATTGTGCAGGCAGCCGATACCATTTCGGCGGCACGGCCGGGTGCGAGAAGAGAAACACTGGAGACCTATACTTCCAGATTGAAGCAGCTTGAAGAAATCACCAACAGTTTTAAAGGAGTCAGTAATTCTTATGCCATCCAGGCAGGCAGAGAAGTTCGTGTAATGGTAGTTCCTGAGAAGATCAACGATACCGATATGGTATTGCTGGCCCATGATATTTCCAAGAAGATCGAAGACGAACTGGAATATCCGGGTCAGATCAAGGTCAATGTAATCCGTGAGTCCAGAGTGACGGATTACGCAAAGTAGGCTGTATTGACAGGCAGAACAACAATCCTGACGAGCTACAAAGCATCAGAGAATCAGAGCGGTGAGCTTCACCGCTCTGTTTTTTTGCGTCTGTGCTTTTTGCATCGGTAGGGCATCCCGGTACTTTTTGCGGCTTTCTTTCCGGGGTTGTTTTTTTACAGCCATAGTGTATTATTTGCATTAGTACAGTGTATATAGAGATAAGCAGGCGGATACGGAGAAAGGAGCGCATGGGATGAGAAAAAGATTTACAGCAGGCGTGCTGATCGTCGCAATGGCTGTGAGTATGACGGCATGCAGCAATACGGAGGGCGGTCAGGAGGCTGCCGCAGGCTCCGCCGTGGCAGAGAGCACACAGGAGGAAACGAACGAGACGGCCGCAG
>CAVAUJ010000048.1:0-15065 GCA_963591995.1 Succinivibrio sp. | reverse complement strand
GCGCAGAGGCTGCGGAGCAGGGAGACAATGGATCAAGTGAGGCTACTGCAGCAGGTGCCGGGCAGGTTACCATCCTGTCGTATTTGGAGGATGGAACCGCGGGGGAAGCGTCCGGAGACAAACTTGATGCCCTCCTGACCGAAGGTGTGTCCGACACCGCCTTGAAAATCTCGGTTACGGATCAGGAATTGGAGGAGGCGCAGGATCAGAAGCTCAGCTACGCGGCCGGTGTTCAGACGCTGGTGCAGTTCCTCCGGGTGGAGGACGGCACGAAGGAGGCGCTTCAAAAGGCACTGGATCAGGACAACGAAACCCAGATGGAATTGATGAAGGAAGGCTATGCTTCCGCACTGGAATTTGATCAGGAAATGGCAGACATGAACACCGACACCGACGGGGCAGGCGACATGTATTATTCGCTGCAGAGCAAGGTGGTTCTGAAAAGGGCGGATGATAAGATCCTCAGCTATCTGCGGGAGGATTATTCCTATACCGGCGGCGCGCATCCGAACACCGCATACGTATCGTACAATTATGATCCGGAAACGGGAAAAGAGCTGACACTGCAGGATGTGGTCACGGATTATGACGGTCTTTACGAGAAGGTAGTGGAGGCGCTGCAGAAGGTGTACGAAGACAACGACGGAAACGTTCTGTTCACGGATTACCGGGATACGGTAAAGTCCATGTTCTACGGAACGGAGTCGACCGATGCGGGCACGGAAGATATGTCGTATCCGGCAGGTACCCTGAATTGGGTCATGACGAAGGACGGAATTGCTGTTATTTTCAACCAATACGATATTGCACCCTATGCGGCCGGGCAGATTGCCGCGGAGATCCCCTTCGAAACGGGCCTGATCCGCGAGGACTACCGGTAAAGCACCTCTTTAGAGGCCGCAGCTTGCCTTTTTGCAGGATATCCGCCAGCCGGAAATCCGCTTGCAGGAAATACGTTGGCAGGATACCCGTTACGGCAAGTTTGTGAAACTTCTAACAAGAATTAGCATTCGTTAACCCCTCTTTTCCTTGCGGATAAAGAGGGGCATTTTTATAATGAACAGTGTCATATTTCGGATTGCGGAATATGGCGGAAACGAACGGTTTAATGTGTGGTTTTCATCCATCGGGCACGGGCCAGACACAAACGGGGCAAAGTTTTCGAGAGAGTCCGGCGGAACCTTGAGAGAAAGGACGAGAGGGGCCGGGGGACAGCAGGAGGGCCGTGGGCCGTCTTCATCGGGAAGGAATGCCGCGGGCACAGCGATGGATAAAACGAAAGGAGCAGAAATGAAACGTAGGGCAGCGGGAGTTGCAATGGCAGTGGTTCTGGCAGCGGGGGTTCTGACCGGCTGCGGCGAAGAGACCGGACAGACGGCGGAACCGGCTTCGGAGACGGCAGAAGAGGAAAGCGATGCCGGGACAGAGGCGGCTGCGGCAGAGGATCAGGCAGCTGCGGCGTCGGAGGAAACGTCTGCGGAGGAGACCGCAGAGGCACTCGATTATGACGGAACGGTCATCCGGGTAGGATCCCTGAAGGGACCCACCACGATGGGGCTGGTGAATCTGATGAAGGCGTCGGAGGAGGAGACGTCGCAGGGGACCTACACCTTTACGATGGCTTCGGATCCTTCGGAGATTGTGGCATCCGTTGCATCCGGTGATCTGGATATTGCGATGGTTCCCGCCAATCTGGCGGCGACGCTTTATAACAAGACAGAGGGCGGAGTGTCGGTGATCGACATCAATACCCTGGGGGTTCTGTACGGCGTAACCGCCGATGAGAGCATTTCCTCCATTGCGGATCTGGCAGGAAAGACGGTTCTGACAACCGGGCAGGGCGCGACGCCGGAGTATGCATTGAATTATCTTCTGGCGGCGAACGGCATTGACGATTGTACGCTGGAGTTCCACTCCGAGGCGACCGAGATTGCAGCCCTCCTGCAGGAGGACCCCATGAAGATCGCGGTACTGCCGCAGCCCTTTGTCACGGTGGCGGAGGCGCAGAATGAAAGCCTGCAGACCGTGTTCTCCCTGACAGACGCGTGGGATGAGGTGACCGGCAACGGATCCCGGTTCCTTACGGGCGCAACAATCGTGCGGAATGCATACCTGGAGGAGCATCCGGACGCGGTGGCGGTGTTCATGGAGGAGCACGCACAGTCGGCGGAAAAAGCGGTCTCCGATGTTGAGGGTACGGCTGCGCTGGTCGCCGAATACGGGATCATCGAAAAGGCACCGATTGCACAGAAGGCACTGCCCTATTGCAACATCGTGTGCATCACCGGTACAGAGATGCAGGAGGCGCTGTCCGGGTATCTGGAGGTTCTGTACGAGGCGGATCCTTCCTCCGTCGGCGGCAAGCTTCCTGCGGACGATTTCTACATGGTAGAGCAGTGAGTTGAGCGGTGAGATGAAGAGACGAGTTTGCATTGCACTTGCCTGGCTGGTGCTCTGGCAGCTGGCTGCGGTATTGATTCATAATCCGATTCTGATGGCCGGACCCCTCGAGACGCTGCAGGCACTGTGCGCCCTGGCAGGGACGGAGGAGTTCCTGCAGAGTGTGACCTTCTCCTTCCTTCGGATCGTGGGAGGATTTCTTGCGGGATCCGCGGCGGGCATCGTGCTGGCGCTGCTGGCCGGAGAGAGAGAGCTTCTCAAGGAGATTCTGGCACCTCTTGTGGCAGTTCTGAAATCGGTTCCGGTTGCCAGCTTTATCATTCTGGCGCTGATCTGGTTCGGGGCGGGGACACTGTCCTTTTTCATCAGCTTTATTGTTGTTTTCCCGATCCTGTACCTGAATACATTGCAGGGAATGGAGAGCCTGGATCCAAAGCTTGTCGAAATGGCAGAAGTGTTCCACATGCCGCAGGGCGCGCGGTTCCGCTACGTCGTTCTTCCCGGGATTTATCCTTTTCTGAAAAGCGGCTTTGCGCTGGCACTCGGCATGAGCTGGAAGAGCGGCATTGCGGCCGAGCTGATCGGACAATACAAGCTCAGCATAGGCAACCAGCTGTATGTGAATAAAATTATGCTGGATACCGCCGGTGTTCTGGCATGGACGCTGGTGATCCTGCTGGTGAGCTGGGCGTTTGAAAAGATCTTTCTGCTGGTGCTCTCCGTACCGGAGGGAAGAGCAGTGCGGCCGGGAGTCGCAGGGAAGGAGAACCGGACGAAGGAGAACCGGACGCAGACGAATGGAGCTTCGGCGGGGTGCGCACAGAGCTGCCTGCACGGACAGAGCACAGGAAGTGAGGCGGCAGAATGACCATAGAGGCCGAGCACATTTATAAGAGCTACAGCGGTAAGCCGGTTCTGGAGGATTTCAGCCTGGACGTATCCTCGGATTCCTCTTATGTCCTTACCGGGGAATCGGGAGCCGGCAAGACGACATTTCTGCGGATTCTCCTCGGTCTGGAGAAGCCGGATGCGGGACGGGTACGTCTCCTCGGAGATTATAAATATTCGAGAGTCAACGCAGGCGTTGTATTTCAGGAGGACCGCCTGTGCGAGGGCTTCTCGGCCGTTGAGAATGTGGCAATGGTGAATCGCAAGCTCTCGGAGCGCATTGCAAGGGAGGAGCTGGAGAAACTGCTCCCTGCGGATGAGCTGGACAAACCGGTGTATGAGCTCTCCGGCGGGATGCGTAGGCGGGTCTGCATTGTCCGCGCCTGTATTATCCCATCGGATGTGATCGTGATGGATGAGCCGTTTGCCGGTCTGGATGAAGAGAACCGAAAGCGATGCATTGACTACATTCGCAGCATACAGGGTACGACGCCGCTGGTATTGACAGCGCATTCCCTGGATGGTTTGAGTTTTTGCAAGAACATTCCGGTCGGAATATCCGGAATGCGTGGAACAGCCACAATATAACGACAGAAAGGAAAAGAGTATGGTTACAAGTGACAAGGCTCTGGTCAGCTACAAACACAAGGTTATGGAGGAGGTCGCCCGTCTTGCCTGGGAGGGGAAGCTGGACGATGAGCACAAGGAGGCCCTGGTCTACGAGCTGATCCCGGGACCCAAGCCGACCTACCGGTGCTGCATCTATAAGGAAAGGGAGATCACCCGGCAGAGAATCCGCCTTTCCTGCGCACAGAATACCATGTGCAATCCGGATTCCCACAATATTGTGCAGGTCATCAAGCCTGCCTGCGACGAGTGTCCGCTTTCCTCCTACTCGGTCACGGACAATTGCCGTCTGTGTCTCGGAAAGGCCTGCGAGAATTCATGTAAATTCGGAGCCATCACCATCGGCGAGTTCCGTTCCCATATTGACCGCAACAAGTGTCGTGAGTGCGGCATGTGCGCGCAGGCCTGTCCCTACGGTGCCATCGTGCATCTGGTGCGCCCGTGCAAAAAGGCCTGTCCCGTGGGGGCCATTGCCTTCGATGAGAACGGCTTTTGCGAGATTGATGAGGATAAGTGCATCAATTGCGGCCATTGCATCCACAGCTGCCCGTTTGGTGCCATCGGCTCGAAAACATATCTGGCCAAGGTCATTGAGCACATTGTGAACGGCGACGAGGTTTATGCCATGTGCGCACCGGCCACCGAGGGACAGTTCGGCGAGGACATCTCGATGGCGGCAATCCGGGCAACCCTCAAGAAGATCGGCTTCACGGACATGGTTGAGGTCGGCCTCGGCGGCGATATGACGGCAGCCTATGAGGCGGCGGAGTGGAGTGAGGCCATCAAGGAAGGCAAGAAGATGACGACCTCCTGCTGCCCGGCCTTCATCAATATGATGAAGAAGCACTTCCCGGAGCAGTTCAAGGAGAACATGTCCACCACGGTGTCGCCGATGTGCGCGATTTCCCGGCTTTTGAAGGCAGAGCATCCCGGCTGCATCACCGTTTTCATCGGTCCCTGCATTGCCAAAAAGAGTGAGGCAGAGGACAAGAGCGTTCCCGGAAATGCCGATTATGTTATGACATACGGCGAGCTGCGCGCGCTCCTTCGTTCCAGAGATGTGAAGGCAGAGCCGGTGGAGGAGGAGTATCAGGAATCCTCCCTTTACGGCAAGCGATTTGCCACCAGCGGCGGTGTGGCGGCAGCGGTCATCGAAGTGATGAAGGAACGGGGCGAGGATGTCTCCGGCATCAAGCTCAAGCAGGTCGCAGGCGGGCAGGACTGCCGTACCGCACTCACGCTCCTCAAGGCCGGCAGACTTCCGGAGGATTTCGTGGAGGGCATGGTATGTCCCGGCGGCTGTGTCGGCGGGCCCTCCCGTCACAAGACGGAGGTGGAAATCAAGAAGGCAAGGACAACGCTTCTTTCCAAGGCCGACGGACGGAAGGTGCTGGAAAACATTGCGAACTATCCGATGGATAAATTCAGCATGCATCGCGACGGTCACATGGACACGGCAGAATGAACAAAAAAGGATGACGGTTTTCTATTTGTTGTCCTGCACAGAAACGGCTTAGAATGAAATCCGGCAGCGTCTGCTGCCGGATTTTTCCGTGATCTCATGTCCCATCCGATCCCGTTCGGGAGATGAACAGCCGCAAGAGGAGAAACGATTATGTTCAGCAGCGTTGTGACCGGAGCGATCCGGGGCGTGGAGAGCTATATGCTTCGCATTGAAACGGATATTTCCGATGGACTCCCGATGTTCTCAATGGTTGGCTTCGTTTCGGCGCAGGTGAGGGAGGCCCAGGAACGCGTCCGCGTCGCATTGAAGAATACCGGCATCCATTTGCCGCCGAAGAGGATTACGGTTAATTTCAGGCCGGCCGACATTCCCAAGAGGGAACTGACAGCGGATCTTCCGATTGCAATTGCACTGCTGGAAGCGATGCAATATCTGGAGCCGGACGCGGCAGAGGGAATTCTGGTGCTGGGAGGACTGTCCTTGGACGGCGAGGTGACGCCGGTCCGCGGCGTCCTTCCGATGGTCCGGAAGGCGGCAGAGGAAGGCTTTCACACGGTTCTGCTGCCGAAGGAGAATGCAAGGGAAGCGGCCGCGTGGCATCGGATCCGCTGCGTCGGCATCGGGAGTCTGGCGGAGGCCATACGCTTTTTCCGGTTGCCGTGCGCGGAACGGGAGAGGGAATTTCCATCGGAGCCGCCCTATCTCAATGAGACAGACAGGGAGCTGCAGCAGCCGGAAATGGATTTCCGGGACATCTGCGGACAGGAGGGCGTCAAGCGCGCATTGGAGATTGCGGCGGCGGGCTTTCATAATGTCCTCATGGTGGGGCCGCCGGGCTCCGGTAAGTCGATAATGGCAAAGAGCCTTCCCGGAATTCTTCCGCCGCTTTCCGTGGAGGAGCAGCTGGAGGTTTCCTCCATCTACAGCATCGCGGGAAAGCTTTCGGCAGAGGATCCCTTTGTCCGGACGCGTCCCTTTCTGGCACCCCATCATTCCATTACACAGCAGGCCCTGGTGGGCGGCGGTTTGCATCCGACACCGGGCGTCATTTCTCTTGCACATCGCGGCGTTCTTTTTCTGGACGAACTGCCGGAATTCCGAAAGGAAAGTCTGAATCTTCTCCGTCAGCCGCTGGAGGATCAGCACATTGTCATTTCGCGCAGCACCGGAAGCTATGATTTCCCCGCGCGGTTCATGCTGATCGGTGCGGCCAATCCCTGTCCCTGCGGCAATTATCCGGACAGCAGCTGCAGCTGTACGCAGGCGGACATCATGCACTATCAGAGCCGCATTCCCGGACCGATTCTGGACCGCATCGATATTCTGGTGGATGCGCCGCGGGTGTCGGTGGACGCACTTTTGCACAGGAAACCGGAGGAGGACAGCAGCTGTGTCCGAAGACGCGTCATGCAGGCAAGAGAACGTCAAAGGGAGCGGTTTGCGAAAGAGAAGATCGCATTCAACGGAGAAATGAGTGCGCCGATGACCGACCGGTATTGTCGGCTCGGCAGCAGGGAGAGGAAATTCGTAAAGGAAATCTTCGGCCGAATGAAGCTGTCGGCGAGAGCCTTCTATCGGATTCTCAAGGTCGCGCGGACGATCGCGGATCTGGAGGGAGCATCGGACATTACAGAGGATCACCTGGCAGAGGCGGCCGGCTACCGCTGCAGTGAGCGCGGACGCGTCGGCGAATGTTAGCACATCGATTTTCCTTCGGAAAATCTCGATGTGACCGGGTACAGTGGGAGAAGGACGGGACATGACGAAATATGATTTGTGGCTTGCGGGAATTCCGCAGCTTGGAAAGAAAACGCTGTATACGCTCTGGGCAGCGACGGATGGTCATCCGGACTTTGCGGAGCTGCTGTACCGAATGGAGGGAGAGAGCGGGCATGACTTCGTGATCGATGCCTTTCAAAAGGAGAATCGGAGGCGCTGCCGGGAGGGGAGAGAGCAATATCCTGCCGTCATGGCGGAACGGGCGGCCGAGCTTTTGGAAAAGGCGAGAAAGTCCTGTGCACGGGAGGCATATCTGGGGCGCGCCGTGGAGGAGCTGGAGCGCAGGAGGATCCGTTATGTCTGGGCGGGCGATGCGGATTATCCGAAGAGACTGCGACAGATCGAGGATCCGCCCTTTGGAATTTATGTAAGAGGCAGGCTCCCGGAGGAGGAGAGGCCGTCCGTCGGCATTGTGGGTGCCAGGATGGCATCGGCCTACGGAAGAAGGACGGCAAGGTATTTTGCCGGAAGGCTTGCCGCAGCGGGGGTTCAGATTATTTCCGGCATGGCGCGCGGGATAGACGGCATCGCAGGACGAAGCGCCCTGGAGGAGGGGGCGTCCTTTGCGGTTCTGGGAAGCGGCGTGGATATCTGCTATCCGGAGGAGAATCGGGACTTGTACGAGGCATTGGCGGAAAGAGGCGGACTGATTTCGGAGTACCGGCCGGGGGTACAGCCGGAGAATCGCTTTTTCCCTCCGCGGAACCGGATCATCAGCGGACTCTCCGACCTGATTCTGGTCGTGGAGGCAAGGGACTGGTCCGGAACCTTGATCACGGTGGACCGGGCGCTGGAGCAGGGAAAGGACGTGTGGGCTGTGCCGGGACGGATCGAGGACGGCTGCAGCAGAGGGTGCAACCGTCTCATACGGCAGGGCGCAGGAATTGCCCTTTCGCCGGAATTGCTTCTGGAAGCGCTGGGAATGGAAGGCGACAGCCGTGCGGCAAGGGAGGAGGCCGGCGCGGAACAAAGGGACGGGAGGACAATGAGAAATCCGGAGCGCGCGGAGGGAGAGGAGCCGTCGACACCGCTCCCTGTGCCCGACGCGCTGATCGCGTGCATGGACCGCGCGACGGCGCAATGTCTTGGCGATGTGCTGGACGAGGTCAGCCGTCTTGCGGCAAGAAGGGTCAGCTATGCGGAGCTGCAAAGGGAAGCGACAAGACTCCTCCTTCAAGGGGTCTTACATGAAATCTGCGCAGGCCGGTATATAAAGCAATAGAGCAACGGTATGAAATCGGCATTTCCTTCGGCCCTTCCCCCTTTACAAGGCGGCGCTGCAGTGGTACATTAACTGTACTGCGAAGACTAATACAGTGAACACGGAGGCGATGCAGATGGATTTGATCGACTACCGCGATTCGAGATCGATTTACGAACAGATTTCGGAACGCTACAAAACGCTGATATTAAAAGGCGTATTGGAACCCGGAGAGCAGATGCCGTCGGTTCGGTCGCTGGCCATGGAGCTTTCCACCAATCCCAATACGGTGCAGAAGGCTTATGCGGAGCTTGAGCGGCAGGGATATCTTTATACGGTCAAGGGAAAGGGCAATTATGTCAGCGGAGGCAAGGAACTGATGGAGAACAAGAAGCTGGAGCTGGCGCAGCGTATGGCCGCACTCCTGAAGGAAGCGGAGGAGCTGGGCCTTAGCAAAGAGGAACTCTACAGGAAAGCGGGTGAGCTGATAAGATGATCGAGACCATGAATCTGACCAAGACCTTTGCGGACTGCGTCGCAGTCAACAAGGTGTCCATTAAAATGAACGAACGCGAGGTTTTCGGTCTGCTGGGGACCAACGGCGCGGGGAAGAGCACGCTGCTGCGGATGCTGGCGGGCGTCATGATGCCGGATGACGGCATCATCTGCATTGACCGGGAGCCGGTCTATGACAATCCGGGGATCAAACAGAATATTTTCTTTATTCCCAATGACTACTATTATTTTCCGAATGCAACCGGGAACGAGATGAGCCGGTACATTGCGGAGCTGTACCCGGATTATTCGGAATATCGCTTCGGCAAGCTGATGAAGGACTTCGGGCTGGATCCGGGCCGCAGAATTGCGTCCTTTTCCAAGGGAATGAAGAAGCAGCTCTCCATCATTCTGGGACTTTGCTCGGGAACCAAATATCTGTTCTGTGACGAGACGTTCGACGGACTGGATCCTGTGATGCGGCAGGCGGTGAAGAGTCTGTTCGCCAAGGATATGGAAGACAGAGGGCTGACACCGGTCATCACGTCGCATAATCTGCGGGAAATCGAGGACATCTGTGATCATGTGGGACTCCTTCATCAGGGCGGCGTTCTGCTGTCGGAGGACATGGAGGCGCTGAAGTCCTCCATTCTGAAGGTGCAATGTGTTTTTGCCTCGGAGGAGGACCGGCAGATGGCATTGGCCGGCCAGGATATCATCAATGAGGAGAACCGCGGACGTCTGGTCACGCTGACCATCCGCGGTAGCCGTGAGACCATTGAACAGCATTTCCGCGGTGTGAACACCGTATTCTTTGAAGTCCTCCCGCTGACACTGGAAGAGGTTTTCATCAGCGAGACGGAATTGGTCGGGTACGACATTCGTAAGTTCATTCTGGACTGAACCTTCCGGACAAAGAATTGCGATTTGCATGCGGATGTCTGCGGCAGGGGGTGATGCCCCTTGCCCGGGCAGGAGGAAATCAATGAGTGTAAATAGGAATAAGAAGAACGGACAATTTTTCGTCCTGCAGAGGCAGCTCCTGCAAAGGAGACTGTGGATGCTGGCAGGAATCATTCTCTACATGCTGCTGTATTACCCGGTAGCCGTTGTCCTTCTGATCGTGCGCAGCAACGAGGCGGCGGCCATGCAGGGGATGGACGCAGCGAGGACACTGGCGCAGCGCCTGTACGAGGTGGAAACGTGGATCGGCGTGCAGCAGAGCTTTCCCTGGGTTGTTGTAATCCTTGCGGTGATTCTGGCAATCAACGGCTTTTCTTATCTGTTCGACATGGAGAAGCAGGATTTTTATGAAAGCCAGCCGATTTCCCGCACGGAGAGATTCCGGAACATATACATCAACGGGTTTCTCATGTATGAAATTCCGATGGCGGTCAGCCTCTTCCTGTCCGTTGCCTGCGCAGCCGGCATGAAGGGCATGAACGGTCTGATCTTTCTGGAAGCAATGGTCCAGCTGGTACGGCTGACGGTATGCTTTTGGGCCGCCTACAGCGTCGGCATTCTGGCCGTGATGCTGACGGGCAACCTGATCGTATCCGGCATTGTTGCGGTCTTCCTTCTGCTGATCGATCAGTTCGTGCAGACGATGTTCACATGGCTGACGAGAACCTTCTACTGCACCTACAGCTACCTGAGCAGCAGAACGCCGGATTTCATGTTCTCCCCGCTTTACAACGTGATGGCGCCGTCCAGATACACGTCCGGTCAGTATGTGGTTTCCTACAATACCTGCCTGACCGCGGAGCAGCTGCGGGAGCTGCTGCAGTCCTGCGTGAAGGCAGATGCAGCCAATCTGATCATCGGCGCAATTGTTCTTCTGGTGGCAATCCGGATCTATCGGAAACGGAAGGAGGAGTATGCGGGGATGACGGTGATCCATCGCCCGGTTCGCGCGGTGATCCGCATCGTGAGCAGCGTGGTGATTGCGCTTTTTGCCGGAGAGATGGTGATCAACCTGTTCAGCTCGGTTACGTCCCGCACCGGCACGGCCTTCATGCTGCTGGGCATTATCGTGGCAACGGTTTTGTGTACGGGAATCATTGAGATCATTTACGAACGGAATGTGTGGAAATTTTTCGGCCATTTTGCCGAGATCGTGCTGGCAACGTTGGCAGCTGCGCTGATCTTTCTGGTGTTCCGCTATGATCTGGCCGGGTATGACCGCTACGTTCCGAAAACCGCAGATGTTGCGAGTGCAGCGCTCTACGTATACAACGACAGCAACTATTATTATTACGAGACGGCGGAGGATGCTCTCTGTTACAAGGATTCGGCGGGAGAGGTCCTGAAGCGGATGAAGCTGACCGACATCGACGCGTTTGAGCAGCTGGCGCTGCCGGCCATGGAGAATGCACGCAAGGTCCGGGACGGCGAAGCCGAGAATTCCTGGAGCGCCGTCATCTGCTATCATATGAAGAACGGAAGGGATGTGTATCGCACGGTCAGCATTCCCTACAGCATGGATGCGGCGGTCCTGGATGCGGTTGTAGCATCCAAGGAATACCGGGAAGGACTGATTCCGATCTATTCGGATACCTACGTACAGGAATTGGCGAAGAGCACGGGGACGCTGGTATTCACCGACGGCTTCGGCAGCAGCATAAAGGAAAGCGGGAGCCTGTACGCTGCCTTCGGCGAGGCATACAAAAAGGATCTGGAGCAGTTCTATTCCTACACGCAGCTTTCGGAGGAGGAGGCGATCGGAAAGGTGTCCCTGCGCTGCACGAATCCGTACGTAGAGCAGAGCTATGACATTTATCCGTCCTATGTGAACACACTGGCCTTTCTGAAGGAGCACAACATGCTGACGGAAAAGGGAACGGCGGAGGATGTATCTTCTGTCAACGTGTATGAATACACGGATTCCGATACGAAACGGGCCACTTACACGGATGAGGAGAGCATTCAGAAGATTCTGGACAGCTCCGATATTCTGATCACCAGCAACTGGAGAAAGACGGAGGAGCTGTATGATTTCTCCAAGGATCTGTCTGTGAATGTGAAAGAGAGGGATTTCGACAGCGTATATTACAGCGTTTACTTCCGACGCGGGGAGATTCCGGATTTCGTGGAGAGGGATCTGGATCAGTCTCTGGAAAATGATGCGAACACAGTAGACGCAGCGGCGGCAGCAAGATAACAAGGCAGTCGCAAGATAACAAGATGGCGGCAGTCTGACAGGGCAGCGGCAGTCTGACAAGGCGGCAGCAGGCGAACAGACGATAGAACGAGAGAGGCAGCACAGGCAGGAAGGATGGCCGGTGCTGCCTTTTCTTGCCTTTTCTTGCCCGATCTTAACAGGCGGCTTCTCTTGTTTGCGGCCGAAATCGGATTATAATAGATGGGCATGGGTTAATTTTTTGACAGGAGGGGGCAAGTTGTTCATATTACAGTTTCTGATCTTTTTTCCTTTTGTGGTAGCGCTGCTGCTGTTCCTCATGGGAAATGGTGAAAAGGTGTATGCGGCGCGCAAATATCTGGTGCGTGCGGCAGCGCTTTGCATCACGGCGGCGGTCATATATCTTACGGTAGCGGTTCTTGGCGGACGGGAGCGATATGAGTATCTGTTCGTGGTTCCGTGGCTCGATCGGGTGGTTATGGCGGGCGAAGTCCTTCTGATGGTCGTTGTGACCTTCTATGCCTTCCGGTACCGGAAGATTTATGCGGCGCTTCTTTCCTGGATCGGCACGATCCCGATGCTGTGGCTGGATCTGTCCGGCAGGATGCCGGAGGGGGCGGCGCATTTTCGCGTGGACAATCTGACGGTCATCATGTGCCTGATGGTGGGTGTGGTCGGATGTCTCATCTGTAACTACGCGGTGGGCTACATCAAGGATTACCATCAGCACCATCGGGATTATCCGGAACGCTCCAATTGGTTCCTGGCGATGCTTTTCGTCTTCATGGGAGCAATGTTCGGGTTGCTGTTCTCCGACAGCATGGCCTGGATGTATTTCTTCTGGGAGATCACATCGGTCTGCTCCTTTCTGCTCATCGGCTACAACAAACAGGAGGAGTCCATCCGCAATTCGTTCAAGGCGCTGTGGATGAATCTGCTGGGCGGCTGCGGCTTTATGGTTGCGATCCTGTATTCGGCGCTGGCCCTTGGCGTCACCAATCTCTCACAGCTTCTGACGGTGGACAAGGCAGCCTGTCCCGGCGTGATGATCGTTCTGGTGATGCTGTCCTTTGCGGCAATGACAAAGAGCGCACAGTTCCCGTTCTGCGGGTGGCTTCTGGGGGCCATGGTGGCACCGACGCCCACCTCGGCGCTGCTGCATTCGGCGACGATGGTGAAGGCCGGCGTTTATCTGCTGATTCGCATTGCACCGATGCTGGAGGGAACGCTCACCGGGGTTCTGGTCACTTTGATCGGTGGCTTTACCTTTTTTGCGGCATCGCTGATGGCCATTGCAACGTCGGACGGCAAGAGGGTGCTGGCGCACTCCACCATTTCCAATCTTGGTCTGATTGTGGCCTGCGCAGGTGTCGGCCATCCGGAGTCTGTCTGGGCCGCTGTGATGCTGGTCCTCTTCCACGGCGTGTCGAAATCCCTGATGTTCCTGTGCGTCGGTGCTGTGGAGAATGTCACGGGCTCGAGGAACATCGAGGACATGCACGGGCTCATCATCAAGCTGCCGCGACTTGCCATTGTTATGATCATCGGCATCTGCGGCATGTATCTGGCACCCTTCGGCATGCTGATCGCCAAATGGGCCGCCCTGAAATCCTACATCGATTCCAACAGCGTGTGGCTGGTGCTGTTCCTGATTTTCGGTACCTCCAGCACCTCCTTTTACTGGGGAAAATGGCTGGGCAAGCTCCTTGCGGTCATTCACAAGTCACAGGCCCTGAAGGATACGACGCACCGGGGAGAGTGGTTCTCCATCGTACCGCTGGCTTCCCTTGTGGTCGCTATGTGCTTCCTCTTCCCGCTGATTTCCAAGTATATTCTGCAGCCGGTCCTGAATCAGATGTTCCAGATGGACGTGGCACCGGTAATCGGTGACTCGGACATCGTGGTCATGCTGTTCATGTTCGCGCTGGTGATCTCGCTGCCCATCGCGGGTGTGTTCATTTCCAGACACCGCGGCGGCATCACGGAGCACAACACCAGATCCTATATGTCCGGTGTCAACGCAGCGGATGACAGACATTTCCTGAATTCCTTCGGTGACGTGCAAAGCGTGTACATGTCCAACTGGTACATGATTGATGTCATCGGAGAGCTCAAGATCATGAAGCCGTGTCTGATGATTTCCGCGGCGCTCCTTGGGACATTCATGGTGATCATCATAGGAGGTGCGTTGTGATGGCAGGATATATATTGAAAATGGCGCTCCTTGTGGTGGTGACGCTGCTGGCGGCGCCGGTGGTCGGCGGCTTCCTCTCCGGAACGGATCGGTTCTTTTCCGCGAGGATGCAGAGAAGACAGGGACCGCCGATTCTGCAGCCGTTCTATGACCTGAGCAAATTTTTCCAGAAAAAAGCATATATCGTCAACGGACTGCAGCACTTTCTGGTGATCGGACATCTGCTGTTCCTCATGATGGCCATCGGCATCATCTATGCCGGGCAGGACATTCTGCTGGCGGTCTTTTCTCTGACGCTGGCGGAGATGCTGCTGTGCATTGCGGCCTTTTCGGCGAGTGCACCGTATTCCAACATGAGTGCGCAGCGCGAGATGCTGCAGATGGCCTGCGCGGAGCCCGTCCTGCTGCTGATCTGCATCGGACTGTATCTCTCGAGCGGGAGTTTTATGGTGTCGGACATTGTGGGACAGCGTGTGCCCGCCATCGTGAAGACACCGGGGATTTTCCTTGCCTTCCTCGTGGTATTGCCCATTGAGCTGCGCAAGTCACCCTTCGACATCAGTACGTCGCATCACGCACATCAGGAAATGGTAAAGGGTGTGACGACGGACATTTCGGGAAAGGTTCTGGGAATTGTAGAGCTGTCCGAGTGGTACGAATTGTTCCTGATGGCAACGCTGATCGGACTGTTCTTTTTGTGCAGCAATCCGATTTCCATTCTTCCTGCGCTTGCAGCCGCATTGCTGGTCCTGTTCGTAATGACGCTGTGCGACAATGTTTTCCCCCGGGTTCGCTGGGAGAGAATGCTGGCGGTCACGTGGATGACGACACTGGTGGCCGGCGGGGGCAACATGCTCCTTTTGATGCTGCTCATAAA